>NZ_JBFRVX010001392.1:0-444 GCF_041475345.1 Vibrio sp. 10N.222.48.A3
AGGTTTTCAACCACAAGTTGGTTCAGCTTACGCTTCGACATTACCGTGTATTCAAGATTCAGACGACTAAACTCGTACTGACGAGGTTGGCAATCAATCGTGATGTTGTCTAGAACCCAGTCATACAAACGACGGTTATCTTGGAATTCAAGCGTACAGATAGAGTGCGTAATGCCCTCTAGCGCATCAGAGATACAGTGAGTAAAGTCGTACATTGGGTAAATGCACCACTTATCAGCAGTTTGATGGTGGTGAGCAAAACGAACACGGTAGATAACAGGATCGCGCATAACCATGAATGAAGAGCTCATGTCGATCTTAGCACGTAGACACACTTTACCTTCTTCAAAGCCACCGTCACGCATTTTTTCGAACAACGCTAAGTTCTCTTCAGGGCTGCGATCACGGTATGGGCTCGCTTTACCTGGCTCTTTTAGCGTGCCA
>NZ_JBFRVX010001392.1:1182-1448 GCF_041475345.1 Vibrio sp. 10N.222.48.A3
GGCTCTTTTAGCGTGCCACGGTACTCACGGATTTGATCAGGACTTAGCTCGTCAACGTACGCTAAGCCTTTATTAATTAATTCCACAGCATAAGCGTAAAGCGTATCGAAGTAGTTTGATGAGTAACAAATATCACCAGACCATTCAAAGCCTAACCAGCTTACATCATTCTTAATTGACTCAACGTATTCAACGTCTTCTTTTTCAGGGTTTGTATCATCGAAACGAAGATTACATTGTCCCTGGTAGTCCTGAGCAATACCAAA
>NZ_JBFRVX010001393.1:0-1262 GCF_041475345.1 Vibrio sp. 10N.222.48.A3
CTTGAAAGCCCGCAGAGCAACCTGCTAGTAGGCTAATAAGCAGCGCTGTGAAAAGTTTGATAGTCATAAAAGCCGACCTTAATTTAATTGTTGGTTAACTTCTGCCGCGAGAGGGTTGAGTGTGATGGTTTCTAAAAGGGTGTCTGGTTTTGCTTGCTCTTGCTCTTTTGTCTGATGATCAACATAGCGTTTGATCGCTTCCTCATCATCCAGAGGGAACCCTTTCGTAAAGACGATATTCACGATGCCCCCTGGATTGATTTCGATGAAGGGGTGATATAACTCGGCTAAGGCAATGTAGTAATCCGAAAGCTTACTCCCCACGTCCGAGGTGGCATTGCCCAATAAACTTAATCCCACATCCTTGCTGTTGAGGCTCGACGTTGAGCCAAGCGCTGAGGTTGAGGTGGTGCTGGCCAAGCCCGCCCCGGTCTCACCCAGTCCGGTTAAGATGCCTGAGATCCCCGCCATTTGGACGATTTTGCCGTTACGTAAAATCGAGGTGCCACGGATGCCATTGCGCCCAAAGTTAAAGACGGTGCCTTGAACGGGGATATCTAAAATTCGACCGTCCCGAATGCAGCTGAGGGTATGAGTGCGCGCCACGCCGCGATTGGAAGAAAGGTCACCGTACACGCTCCCAATGATGGTGCAGTCTTTGAGGTGGCTCTTTTCTCCATTGGGCAACACGCCTTCATGCACGGTTTGAAACACGATGGGGGCGGTATCACTTTGGCCGAACGCCCCGGCATTGGCATCGGCGCCACCGGTGATTTTGGCGGTCACAAAGGTGCCCGACGGGACGTAATTGTCGACGGTTCGTTGGTACGCTGACTCTGAGGAGGCTGTCCAAAAAAAATCAAACGAGTCAAACGCTTGCCCTTGGTCATCAAACGAGGCCTTATCGGCTTTGCTGTATTGAAAGCTCTCTTTTTGCAGATCATTAGTGGCGTAAGAGGGCAAAGGTTTGGGAGGAAGTGGGCGCGAGCCAAACGGCGCAGGCTCTCCCATGACGGTGAGGTGACCGGCTTCCTTTGAGGGTAGCGATTGGGTTGATGGCAAGGCGATGGTGCGTTGCGCTTCTTGATGTTGGCGTAATTCCTCGCGTAAGATCTCGTTCTCTTTCTTCATTTGCGAAATCGTATTTTCGTTGCTCGTCATCAAACGATCGACGTCTCGATTGAGGTTTTCCATCTTCTCTTTGACGTCTTCAATGTCTTGACCTTGTAAGGTCAAGGCTGAGCGGTTGTCTTTGTCGGTAA
>NZ_JBFRVX010001394.1:0-1099 GCF_041475345.1 Vibrio sp. 10N.222.48.A3
GAACCGAGTTCAGAACGGCGAACACAAAGACCAGATTCTTGCTGACACGGGTCATACCGTTGGTTTGAAAGAGATTAACCTTGAGATTAACCGTGGCGAAATCTTCGTTATCATGGGGCTTTCTGGTTCAGGGAAGTCGACTTTGATTCGCCACTTCAACCGTTTGATAGATCCGACTCAAGGTAAAATCATGGTTGAAGGCATCGATGTGATGAGCCTCAATACCAAGCAATTAGAAGAGTTCCGTCGTCATAAAATGTCGATGGTATTCCAACGCTTTGGCTTAATGCCTCATCGCACCGTGGTAGAAAACGTTGCGTACGGTTTGGAAGTACAAGGTATCAAAAAAGAAGACCGTTTAGCGAAAGCCAATGAGTGGTTAGAAACGGTGGGGTTGAAAGGTTACGGCAAGCAGTACCCTGCCCAGCTTTCTGGCGGTCAACAACAACGTGTTGGTCTTTCTCGAGCTCTGTGTACTAATGCTGAAATCTTATTAATGGATGAAGCGTTTTCAGCGCTCGATCCTTTGATTCGAAGTGAAATGCAAGATCAACTCATTGAACTGCAAGAGAAGCTTCATAAGACGATTGTTTTCATCACCCACGATTTGGATGAAGCACTTCGTCTCGGCGACCGAATCGCAATTTTGAAAGATGGCGAGTTGGTACAACAAGGTACACCACATGAGATTCTGCTGAATCCAGCCGATGACTATGTAGAGGCATTCGTTAAAGACGTAAACCGTGCTCGTGCATTGACCGTTGAAACCGTTATGCAGCCCCCTCTCTATCGAATCACATCTGAAACGATTGAAGGTGCTTTGGCACAAATGAAGATGCTGAAAAATGACTACGCTTATCACGTAACGGATGAAGGCTATCAAGGTCTAGTCACACAAGAGAGCCTACAGGATGCAGTTGAAGATTCATCGGTGCATGACTTCAGTGAAGAGATATACGAAGAAGTTCCAGCCATTTTGCCTGATGCGGTGATTGAAGAAGTGCTACCAGACACTATGTCTTGTGACTATTCTCTTCCGGTTGTTGATGAGGACGGTAACCTAAAAGGTGAACTAGAGAGAAGCGCTGTTGCTGATATC
>NZ_JBFRVX010001395.1:0-436 GCF_041475345.1 Vibrio sp. 10N.222.48.A3
GGTACTGATGATGGTGGTGTGCAAATCACTGCCTTGATGGAATCGCGTTATTTGTTTGGATTTCGTGCCTAATATCCGTGGGTTGATGTCGAGTGCCGGATCTTTATTTCCTTGCCCGTCTAAATAAGTCACTTCAATCGCTTTTGTTTCTCCTTTTTTATCGTGAATGTTAGTTATCATTGCCGAGTGAAATGTCTGGTCCTCCGAGGAGTACACTGCTTGATGAAAATGAACATGGTCACTCTTAGGGTGTTCAATACCTAATTTATTGAGGTAAGTTTCGGCTAATGTGCCTGTGAGTGGCTGACTGGTTTGTATATATTCTTTCGCTCTCTCTTCAAATTGTGCCATGTGTTTTGGCGTAGTAGTCAGTAATTGTTCATGTTTAGGGTTGGCGGTGAGTTGGTATTTATTAGGATCATTAAGGATGTTGTGG
>NZ_JBFRVX010001396.1:0-2089 GCF_041475345.1 Vibrio sp. 10N.222.48.A3
AGACTTGGATGATACGACCAACAGTGATCAAACATGGTCATAAGTTGAGGGTTACCATACTTAGAAAGACTAACCGCATGGAAACGGTTTTTGTGCTCTTTCAATTTTTCAACCTGAGCAATCATTTCATCAGATTGCTTAGGGGCGATAAAGTCAGAAAGTACGATCAAATCTGCGTTCTTGTATTTATCACCCGTCATCAGGTCAATCGACTTCATGAGTACAGGTTCTAGATCCGTACCGCCGTGGAATGAATAGCTTAAGAAGTCGCTCGCTTCACGCAGGCCATCTTGCCTTGTTAACTCATAGGTAATCTGCTCAGAAGAGAACAGAATCACGTAACAGTCTCTCTCTTCCGCAAGCGCGATTTGCATCAAAGCGTAAGCCATTGCTTTGGCTGACTGCTCTGGGAACCCACTCATAGAACCAGAAGCGTCCACACAGACGATGAACGGCCCTTTTTCAATATCGACGTTTTTGCTATCAGGCTTTTGCGCTTTTACTTTACGTAATGTCCGTGATTTACCTTGCGAACGATAGCTCAATAAACGCTTGTCGGCCAAGTGCTTATAAAAGATAACCTCAAGTTCAGGGTAAGCGAGGAACATGGTTTCGTTTGGCAGCATCTTGTTGAGATCATCACTTTCGTGAATCCCAACAATATCATCGACCGCTTCATCGCTTTTCTCTTCAACCATCTGCAGTTCTTCTACAGGAGCTTTGTGTAGCGAAGGATCATCTTCCTCACCAGCCATACGTCCTAGTTTTTCTGCGATCTCTTGCAAACCCTTGTGCTTATTCAGAAACTCAGCGTGGCGCTTCATGATGGTTAGGTCTGTTTTGCTTAATTTGGCCGATGCCATGTCCCACAAACGCCCTACACTGCCTTCATCGCCCGACTCTGTCACTTTGTCCATGTTTTTCATGGTTTCCATGCGCTGATAAAGATCAGCTAAGACTTTTTCTTTGCTTGTTTCGAGTTCGGTGACTTGAGCTTGTTTGATGGCATCTGACAGCGATTGGTACCATTGATCACAAAAGTAATGTGGAAACATCGCGTTATAAACACCTTTATTGTTTTCCATCAAACGTCTTGCTTGTAGATAAAATGCTGAGTGCCACTCCAGCTTCTTAATAACGCGATCAATCTCGTCAAAAAACTGAGATTCATCCCAGTAAATCACTTCTTGGTAAAGTGCGATTTCCTCTTGGAAACGGTCGGTTTCACACACTTTAGTGACGCGTTTTTTTACTTTACCGCGCCATTTAACTAAGTGGTTTTTGACTGATGTTTTCACACCTTTATTCTCAGCAGCCATCATCACTTGAGAACGAGCGATAAGATCATTCATCGCGGTATCAATGATACCAGAGTCAGCCACCATCAAAGCGAGGTTTAAGCCGTCAGCTCCTAACATATGCTCCCCCTCTTACTCAAAGTACTGACTCATGAACTTAATGCGTTGCGCGATCTTGCTACTCTTCACTTTTGTCGTTTCAAGCTCTTGTGTTACCGCCTGTAAGCTTGATTCCATCGCTTTCGGTAAATCAGGGTCAATATAGTTATGCGGTAATGCGTCATGGAATTCAGTGCGTACTCTTTTTAACTTGAATTCAGCTGCAGTTAACTGTTCTAGGGCTTTCTCAGCGCCGTTCAACCACTTGTTATACAGTTCTTGATCTAAACCGTCAGTAGTCACCACACTCACCAATACAGAACGATTAGCAATATCTTTGATCACTAATTGATTCGATGCATCCAAGTCGAGCTTTAAACGGCATAGATTTTTGTTTTCGTTTACGTAACCGTAAATGTCGCCATGACCTTCTTTTAGAACACGGTCAAAATCATCTTTGGCTACATACACCCAACGACTATCGCCTTTCTCAGATTCAGACACCGACATATTGCTTTGCAGCATAACCAATTTAATAAGATTGTATGCGCTACCGACGCTGTACATTTTCGCGTTCTTGATATCATGTTGGTAAACGTCTTTACGTCGTAAGCCACTGGTTGACTCCACAGAGAGCGACACCGACAGAGTCGATTCAACATCATCTTGAATCTCTTCTAGCTCTTCACGAG
>NZ_JBFRVX010001397.1:0-1591 GCF_041475345.1 Vibrio sp. 10N.222.48.A3
TCAAAGTTGGTATTAGCGACGGGCGCGACGCCTTTTATACCACCAGCGGAAGGGCTTAAACGCAGCGCAACCATTACGTTAAATAGTTTGGAAGAGTTCGATAAACACAAAGCTCAGATCGATGGCGCTCAACGCATCACCGTGATGGGTGGAGGCTTGATTGGGGTCGAGCTCGCATTCGACCTTCAAACTGCGGGTAAAGATGTCACGATTATCGAACCCGCAAGTTATCTATTGAATAACCTAGTGCCACCTTTCGTTTCGCTTGAATTGGAAAGGGAACTGACAAAAGCAGGGGTTACCGTCGAAACCGATTCTGCAGTGTGTCGCGCAACGTATCTTTCTGATGGAGTGAGGTTGCAAACCAATTCTTCTCGATTGATACGAACCGATATCGTGATTGCCGCAGCAGGGCTAAGACCAAACACGCAGTTAGCCACACAAGCGGGAATAGAAGTAAACAAAGGGGTTGTGGTCGATACCATCATGAGAACCAGTGTCGAAAATGTGTATGCGATTGGTGATTGCGCTGAAATTGAAGGGCGCGTGATGGCCTATTTGCAGCCAGCAATCTTATCGGCAAACGTGTTGGCCAAGCAGTTAACTAAGGATAAAGGCGAGATCAAAGTGGGCGATGCAAAGCTCAGCTTGCCTCATATGATCACCAAGGTGAAAACACCGAGTTACCCGATTCAGCTGGCAGGGCGCGATATTCACACAGCTCAGAGCTGGGAAACTCGATTCGATCCTAAAGGCATTGTCGCCAAAGGCTTCAATGAAGATAACCAGTTGGTTGGATTCATTGTCACGGGAGAGCACATCAAGGCTGCATTTCCTTTACTAAAGGAGTTGCAAATCAGTTCACCATCATAAGTACAAAGGTGTAAAAGCAGTCGACTCATTACATATGTTCGGCTGTATTCAACGCAAAAATACACATCAAATTCGGGAAAATTTGATGCTTATACTAGAGCAACTCGAGTATAAGCAAGCAATAAAAAAGCCAGTCAACAGACTGGCTTTCTTGTGTTCATCTTAGTGCGATGAGCTCATCGCGTTTAAGCAAAGGCGAACATTAACCGATAAACGAGATGTAACCTTGAAGGATAATCAGGTTAACGATATCGATAAAGAAGGCACCAACAATTGGCACCACCATGAAGGCTTGTGGCGATGGACCAAAACGGTTCACCAAAGAGCCCATGTTCATTACCGCTGTTGGTGTTGCACCTAGGCCGAAACCACAGTGACCACCTGCCATAACCGCTGCGTCGTAGTTAGAACCCATTACTTTAAACGTCACAAAGTAAGAGAAGATACCTAACACCACCGCCTGAACCGCAAGGATAACCAAGAACGGAATCGCAAGGTCAAAGATGTTCCAAAGCTTAAGGCTCATTAGCGCCATTGCTAGGAACAGTGACAATGACACCGTACCAAGAATATCGACCGTTTCGCTGTCAGTCTTATGCAGCTTGGTCACTTCAAACACGTTAGTGATGAACACACCGATAAACAACGCGTAAACGAAGTCAGGAATCATCAACCAAGAAATTTCAAAAGTCGCCACCCACTGCTCTAGGTACTTCGC
>NZ_JBFRVX010001398.1:0-562 GCF_041475345.1 Vibrio sp. 10N.222.48.A3
GACAGCCTACCTACTTCTGCCAACCAAGAAGACCACGTATCAATGGCCACCTTTGCCGCGCGTAGGCTTAGATACATGGCTGAAAACACCCGTGGGATATTGGCAGTAGAATATTTAGCAGCAGCACAAGGACTCGACTTCCGAGCGCCTAATCTATCTTCCCCTCGTGTGGAAGAAGCGAAGCAGATTTTGCGTGAGAAAGTGAGCTTCTACGATAAAGACAGATATTTTGCTCCAGATATTGAACAAGCTAACCTGTTACTCAAGTTATCCGTTCATAACCACCTAATGCCAGAAGGAACACTGTCAAGTTTTTAGTACTTTCCGTATACTGGGCTGTACTCTCGTTACAGCCCACTTGTCCATAAAAAATGAATACACTTATTGATAGGAGTGAGACTATCCGAAAAATCATCACTCACCGTCGGAAAGTTCATTACCAATGATAACAAAAAAATCCCCAATCCTGCTTACAACAGCCCTTATCAGCACCTTATTCTTAGCCGGCTGTGGATCAGACTCAAGCAATAAAGCACCAGCAAAACCAACGACTCCAACGACT
>NZ_JBFRVX010001398.1:1300-2132 GCF_041475345.1 Vibrio sp. 10N.222.48.A3
ACTCCAACGACTCCAACGCTAACGAAAGTCGCGACCTATACCAGCATTAAAAACTGTTCAACAGCAGCTGAAGTGCCAAACTGTGCTTTTGAAAAAGGTATTTACATTCTGCCGATTGGTCCAAACATTACTCAAGTTCAGCAAGATGCCGTAAAACTGCAAGTCGAAAATTTGCTTAAATGGGCTCATGATGATGTAAGAAAACAGTTTAGCCAGAAAAAAATACTCATTGGCATTTCCGAAGAAGAGCCAAATCCATCAACAGCCCACGGTAAGTTCATTATTGCACTTGCACAAAACATCTATGCGAGCAGCCCTAATATCAATGGCTTAGAATTGATTTACACTACAAGATCGGGGATGGATGAAACACTAAGTACCACGACATATCAAAAGCTTATGCAAGTTTTCGATTACTACGTTGATGGTGACAACAATACAGCCGTAGGTGCCGAGTTAACTAAGAGCTACGAAGGCTTCAAGACTCTTGTTAATAAGAAAATAGGAACCGGTACACAAGCTCTAGGTTACCTAAAATATAACGAATGTAATTACGGTAACGGACAATTAGGTTCAGATCGTATTGATGGCACTCCGAGTAAATGTCTGGCCGATAATGGTACGAGCATTAATGACGAAGGCGATGAGATTTCAAACGGCAAGTTAGACTATACCCACACTATCAAAAAGAACCTCAACCCTGGTGCATTTTTGGGGTTAGTTTATGAATACAAAGTAAACCCTGCTAACGGTAAATACCCGAACGAGCTGAAAGACGCAAACCAACCAAAAGGTTTTACGGCAATTGGTAAAATTGCAAGTGGTGAAACAA
>NZ_JBFRVX010001399.1:0-262 GCF_041475345.1 Vibrio sp. 10N.222.48.A3
GAAGTAGCACTGGGTAAGAACGCAAAAGTGATCGCGGTAGCTGCGGGTTATAGCCGTTCTGAACCTGAAAATTGGCAAACCAAGCCGGATTACATTGCTAACCGTGTCGATGATCTTTCAATGATTATTGGCAAATACGTTTAATCAGTAACGCTTAGTCGAAAGTGGCTAATTTAAGGAAGAATAATGAAACCAAAAGACGTGGTATTAGGATTTTGGGATGCAATGCGCACCAACGATTTTGCAAAGGCAAGTGAATGGC
>NZ_JBFRVX010001400.1:0-1111 GCF_041475345.1 Vibrio sp. 10N.222.48.A3
GTACTTTGTATAGGCCACTAATCTCAATCAATGGTTTAGTCATGCTTGAGTCCTCCTAAATGCGCATTGGTTCTTCTTGCGTATGCCTGTGAAGCGCGGTCAAAAAGAATTGCGAGGGCAACAATGGCAAAACCGTTCATCAAGCCCAATGTGAAATATTGGTTGGTGATGGATTTAAGAACTGGTTGTCCTAGGCCTTTAACACCAATCATTGATGCGATAACAACCATAGACAGTGCCATCATGATGGTTTGGTTGATACCCGCCATGATCGTTGGCATTGCTAACGGTAGTTGAACACCCCATAAGCGTTGCTTTTTGCTCGCACCAAAAGCGGTAGCCGCTTCCAATACTTCTTTGTCGACTAAGCGTATGCCTAGGTTGGTTAAACGAATCACAGGTGGAATCGCGTAGATAACCACGGCGATTAGCCCTGGAATCTTACCGATGCCGAGTAGCATTACCACTGGGATCAAGTAAACGAATGCCGGCATGGTTTGCATGATATCAAGCATCGGCGTAACGATAGATTGCGCTCGATTCGAACGAGCCATCGCAATGCCAATCGGAATGCCTAAGAATATCGAAACCAAGGTACACACAGTGATGATACTAAGCGTCCGCATGGTGTCTTCCCACATACCAAAGTAACCAATAAGGAGCAGGGAAGCGACACAACCTAAAGCCAGTTTCCAAGAGCGACTCGCGGCGTAGACAAGGCTTGTACAAACAGCGAGGACTATAATCCAAGGGGTTGAGATAAGAAGTTTTTCAAACCAAACCAGGAATGAAAGAAGAGGGTCAAATAGAGATTCAATCATTTCACCGTATTCACGAGAGAATTCACGGTATGCGCCATCTAGCGTCTTTTTTATGGTTCGTAAATCAGCGCGTTCCATCTCTGGAAAGGTTGATAACCAATTGGTGTCAGCCATTTTATATCCTTATAGTTCGGAGCCACTTGTTCATGCGATGAGGTAATCGCCTATGAAAAGGGCTCCGAATCATGAATAACATCAAGTATAGCGACGTTATTTCTGTTCTATTGTTGAAGCGTAATTACTTGTTGTTAAACCAAGCTTTTACAGTTCGGCTTCAACTTTCTTAGCCA
>NZ_JBFRVX010001401.1:0-1155 GCF_041475345.1 Vibrio sp. 10N.222.48.A3
GATACAATCAAATGCAGAGATACGGTCACTGATCACCATGATTGCTAATGGCGCATCTGGTGCTACATCGTAGCCTTTCTCTTTAATTAGTCGTTGGCTATCTTCTTCAGTTAACCAGTAGACCGAACGAACCTTGCCACTGTGGACAGGTTTATCAGTACGGATTGGTAGGTCATCATTTACGGCAAGAACTTGATCAGCAAGGCTCATTTAGACATTCCTATCTTTTATCAAACGTCATACAGAGAAGTGCGGTGTGCACATGATTAGACGGGCATTATACCCAATCTACTATTTGCTTCCAGAGAAAAAGCAAACGATTGCTAAATCTATTGATCAAATAAAAACCCCCGCCTAACTATTCGCTAGAAAATTGGCGAATTGTAGGCAGGGGAAGGCAGTATATTTGGACTGTGTTTTGGAGCCATGCTGTCAAGTTAACTTAAGTTTGCTAGCCAAAATGTTATTAAGTCAGGCGGTCTAGTGAATACGCTCTGAATTGGCATCAATAAAGAAGACTTCGCACTGAAAGCGCATTCCTAATGTTCTTAGGTATTGCTGACTGAATTGATCAATCGAAGCACTCGCAACAATCGCGCTCGCATTCTTAGATCGAATGGCTTTCTCGACGGTTTCTACTTCTGTCATTTGATTAGAGGCTTTCATGTGAATAACACGATCACAGCAAACATTATGTTGCTGCAGTTGTTTAGCCGATGGTCTTGGTGTTTGAGCCGTAAACAGTAACCACTGATGTTGATTGGACAGCAACGCCATTTTGGCAAACAACGCTTCTTCGTTTGAACTTTTTGTGTCACGAGAGACGGATGTAAATGCGCAGTGAGTTAGCGGGCTAGAGTGTTGTGCTTTAACGTGTGCTGGAATCATTTTGCTGTCCTTATATACATGCTGTATGTGTATACAGTAGTTTTTGTTGCTTATAAGATCAAGCGTTTTTTGAGGGATTATTGGCCGATCTTGCTTGGTTGGGTAAGTGGTTTTTATTTAAGCTGTTGAAAATATGGTAAAAATTAAATTTGAATGAATTTGTTGTTTTGTCTCATAAGTTGAAGAAATGTGAGCTTTATACAGGTGTATACAGTGGGTTTGACAGAAAAGTACTGTATACACCTGTATAGAAGATAAGAAGATAAG
>NZ_JBFRVX010001402.1:0-239 GCF_041475345.1 Vibrio sp. 10N.222.48.A3
GTGGTCACGTTTGGACGCACCTGTCACCTGAATACGAAGCTATGCTTGGCCAAAACGGTTGGGGACTTCAAGAAGTGGTCATGAAAGATCTTGATGACCATGTTGGTGAAATGATGGCCAAAATGGAAGAACTCGGTATTGCCGATAACACCATCATCATTTTCACTGCGGATAATGGTCCTGAGATCATGACTTGGCCAGATGGCGGTATGACACCTTATCACGGTGAGAAAGGCACA
>NZ_JBFRVX010001403.1:0-2401 GCF_041475345.1 Vibrio sp. 10N.222.48.A3
TTGGTTGATAGTGGCCGTTCAAACATTCAGCCAATTCACGCTAAGCAAAACATGCGTATTTCTCTAGAAAACGCTATTGCTCAACAATTGGAGTCTCAAGGTTTTCGTGCAAGCGTAAACAGTGAAAACTCAATTGTTTTAGAGATTCAAGAAGCGCTTGTTACCGTCAAGCACACCATCATGGAAAACCAAATGGATGGTAAAGTAACACTTGAAGTAACCGCTGAAACGCCTGAAGGCAAGCTAGTTAAGACATTCAATGGTACAGCAACTCGCACAGGTGCATTAAGTGCATCAAATGACGATATCGCAATGGTACTAAACGATGTTATCGACTTAGTTCTTAAAGAGATTGCCAATGACCAAGAGCTGCAAACTTACATGAAGGAACGTTTCTAATGGGGCGCATTCTATCTTCTATCGCATTGATGCTGGTGAGCGTGAGCGTTTGGGCTGGTCCTAAAGTGAACGTAGAAACAACATTAGGCGGCTTCACTATCGAGCTAAACCAAGAGCAAGCACCGGTTAGTGTTGATAACTTTCTGAAATATGTTGCTGACGGTAGCTACGAAGGCACTCAGTTTCACCGTGTGATCCCGGGCTTTATGGCTCAGGGTGGTGGCTTCGATCAAGATATGAAGCAATTAGCAACTTATGCGCCTATCAAAAATGAAGGCAGTAATGGCCTGAAGAATGATACTGCAACGATCGCAATGGCTCGCACCAATGCACCAGATTCTGCAACTCGCCAGTTCTTCATTAACTTTGCAGACAACGATTTCTTAAACGCGAAAGGCGGTAATCCTGGTTACGCTGTGTTTGGTAAAGTAACCGATGGTTTTGACGTTGTTCAGAAGATGGCAACAATTCCAACCAAGCGAATGGGCCGCATGTCAGACATTCCTGTCGACCCAATCGTCATCACTAAAGTGACCCTTCTTAAGTAATCCAATGTAACGCCCTTATTCTTAAGGGCGTTTTCTATACAAGGACGCCCCATGTCATCAGGCACCCCCTCTCTTTCTTGGATGCAAACTTTCCGCAGCTACTTAGACAAACGTCTACTTTGGGTGTTTATGCTCGGTTGTTCGAGTGGCTTCCCATGGGTTCTGATTGGATCCAACATGTCTGGTTGGCTAAAAGATGCCGGTTTAACTCGTGCTGCGATCGGTTATTTCGGCAGTGTGTTTGCTGTCTATGCTATTAACTTTTTATGGGCACCGTTGGTAGACCGAGTCAAACTGCCAGTTTTACACGCGATATTAGGCCAACGACGCAGTTGGATATTCTTGTGCCAAAGCTTGGTATTGATCTGTACCCTGTTCATTGCTGGAGTAAACCCAGCCAATGACTTGATGTTCACCTCTATGCTTGCTCTCGGAATAGCTATCGCCTCAGCAACTCAAGATGTCGCAATAGATGCCTTCCGTATTGATTCATTTCCAAAATCGGAAGCATCAAAGTTGCCACAAGCATCCGCAATGGCCGTGATGGGATGGTGGACTGGCTATTCTCTTCCAGGTTATCTTGCTTTTATCAATGCTGACTCAATCGGTTGGAATGGTGTGTATTACGGTATGGCTGGTGTGGTTGTCGTGTTAATGCTGTTTACTCTTTTTGTCGGAGAACCCAATACACAACGTGAAGCATTGCAAGAGCAAGCACAACAACGTCACAACAGAGTTGTCGGTTCAAAAGTCGTCGCTTGGTTCAGCGTTACAGTGCTAGAACCGTTTTATGATTTCTTCAAACGAAACGGAGTTCAAGTTGCCATCACCCTTCTACTGTTTGTGTTCCTATTTAAGATAGGTGAAGCCTTCTTGGGTAGAATGTCTATCACCTTCTATAAAGAGATAGGCTTTAGCAATGAACAGATTGGCCACTACTCTAAGTTAATCGGTTGGGGCGCGACGATATTCTTCACCTTGCTAGGCAGTATCTTCAATGTGAAATTCGGTATTGTACGCGGGCTAATGATTGGTGGCATCGCAATGGCAGCCAGCAACCTAATGTTTGCGTGGATCGCTCAGGCAGGCCCTAGTGAAACTCTGTTCTTGGCAACTATCATTGTCGACAACTTCACAACCGCCTTTTCGACGGTAGCATTTGTCTCTTTCTTAACCTTACTGACTGGTCAAGCTTTCTCAGCAACGCAATATGCCTTATTAGCATCCTTAGGCAATTTCGGTAGAACAACACTGGCTTCATTCAGTGGCGAGCTCGTCGATTACCTCAATGATTGGTCAACCTTCTTTATACTGACGTCATTAATGGTGATTCCGAGTTTGATCATGCTCTATTCGCTACGCCACTTTTTCACTAATTTATTAGAAAAAGCGAAAAACAACCACGAATAAAAGAAAAAGAAAGCAAAAGAGAAGAGGGGAGCATTGAGCTACCC
>NZ_JBFRVX010001404.1:0-352 GCF_041475345.1 Vibrio sp. 10N.222.48.A3
CTCTAGGAAAGAGTGAATTGGTGCATCAAGTCCTGTCAATGGTCGTAGTGCCGGTTCCCAGTGAGGGTTTGGCAGAAATCGAACATCAAACACATAATCGGCATCACTTGGTAGGCCGAACTTAAAGCCGAAAGACTGAAAAACGATAATGAGTTCTTGTTTTTCTTTGCCCTCAACTTTGAAACGAACCTGTTCACTCAATTCGTAGAGGTTACAGTCACTGCTATCAATCACAATGCTGGCTTGCTCTACAAGAGGAGCCAGAAGTGTTTTTTCTAAATCAATAGCTTGTTCAAGAGAGAGTTTTTCTTGGCCGATCGATAAAGGATGAATTCTGCGTGTTTCGCTGTAG
>NZ_JBFRVX010001405.1:0-3068 GCF_041475345.1 Vibrio sp. 10N.222.48.A3
CTAAAATATCATCCTGAACTTGGAAGGCTAACCCGATTGCATCGGCGTACTTATCTAATTGAGGCATCACTTCGAACGCTTTTTCGCCAGCAGCTAGAGCACCTAAACGAATCGCACTCTTCATTAGAGCACCAGTCTTGTTACGGTGAACTTCTTCTAACTCCTCTAGCGTGACAGAGCGGTTTTCAGCTTCAATATCAAGTGCTTGTCCAATACACATACCTTGTGCACCAGATGCTTCTGCTAGGCGTTGAATCATTCGAACGCGATTGCTTTCCCCGTCAGCACTTAATGTGCCTTCCGCAAGTATAGTAAACGCGAGAGTTTGTAGTGCATCGCCAGTTAAAATTGCCGTTGCTTCATCGTATTTAATGTGACAAGTCTGATGGCCACGACGCAATTCGTCGTCGTCCATTGCTGGAAGGTCGTCGTGAATCAGAGAATAGGCATGAATACATTCGATTGCTGAAGCTGGAGTGTCGAGTTCTTCCGCAGTGCAACCGAGCATTTCCCCTGTAATGTAGACAAGAAACGGACGTGCGCGTTTGCCGCCTAAAAGTAACCCATAACGCATCGCGTTAATGAGATTCTGATTTTGGTGTGGCAGGCGATCAAGCCAAAGGTTAAGTTGCTCGTTATTACGTGCTTGATAAGACAATAACGTCTCGATCATAGGGGATCTCATACAATTTGTTATTCAGGTTGTGGGTTAAAGTCACTCAGTTCTGCATTTTCATCATTTTGCAGCAGGATGCTAACACGCTGTTCAGCGTCGTTTAGTTTACTTTGACCAGCACGAGCGAGGGAGATGCCTCGTTCGAACTTTTTCAGCGCATCATCTAAAGCTAGATCACCATTTTCTAGTTGATCAACCAAGCCATCAAGCTCTTCGATAGCCGCTTCAAAGCTCATATTTTCAGGTTTCTTAGTAGCCATAATAAATCTGCGTTTGGAAAGATGAACGAACGTTACCCTAGGCCGCTGAGATGGTCAAATGTAACCAAGAATTTTTGCTAGAAAGTTCGTTTTTAAGGCGCTTGAATTTACTTTGATTGAATAACCGTGGCTTTATCGAGTTTATACGCTTTGGATAAGTCCAAAGTAAGCCAATAGTTGTGATTCAAAAACGAAAAGTGTGATACTTAGACGAAGAATTAACTAAAAGATCTTATAGTCTTGCCGATAAGAATATTATCGTCGACGTAGAACTGTAAAAAAGCATGAGGAGTGCTCAGTGGATTTAGCAACCCTAATAGGTTTGATTGGTGGATTTGCCTTCGTAATTATGGCAATGATCCTAGGTGGAAGCCTCGGGATGTTCTATGACACGACATCCGTTTTGATCGTGATTGGTGGTTCAACGTTTGTTGTTCTAATGAAATTCACCATGGGACAGTTCTTTGGTGCGGCAAAAATTGCCGGTAAAGCATTTATGTTTAAAGCCGATGAGCCAGAAGATCTTATTGCTAAAGTCGTAGAGATGGCGGATGCCGCGCGTAAAGGCGGTTTCTTAGCACTTGAAGAGATGGAAATCAGCAACAGTTTCATGCAAAAGGGTATCGACCTATTGGTTGATGGCCATGATGGTGATGTAGTGCGTGCAGCACTGCAAAAAGACATCGCGTTAACCACAGAACGTCACGAACAGGGCGCTAAAGTATTTACAGCTTTTGGTGATGTTGCACCCGCAATGGGTATGATTGGTACCTTGGTTGGTTTGGTTGCCATGCTTTCGAACATGGATGATCCAAAAGCGATCGGGCCGGCGATGGCGGTTGCACTTTTAACCACTCTATATGGTGCAATTCTTTCGAACATGGTGTTCTTCCCTATCGCGGACAAACTTGCTCTACGTCGTGACCAAGAGACACTGAATCGTCGTTTGGTGATGGATGGCGTACTCGCGATTCAAGATGGTCAAAACCCACGAGTTATTGACGGTTACCTGAAGAGTTACCTTAACGAAGGTAAACGTACGATTGATGGTGAAATGGCTTAAGGGGAATAAAAATGGATGAAGAAAATCCATGTAAATGTCCCCCTCCGGGTTTGCCACAATGGATGGGAACATTTGCTGACTTGATGTCATTGTTGATGTGTTTCTTTGTACTGCTCCTCTCATTCTCTGAGATGGACGTACTGAAATTTAAACAGATCGCAGGCTCAATGAAATTCGCGTTTGGTGTACAAAACCGCTTGGAAGTAAAAGACATTCCTAAAGGTACCAGCATTATTGCGCAGGAGTTTCGTCCTGGTCGCCCAGAACCGACGCCTATTGATGTAATCATGCAGCAAACCATTGATATTACGCAGCAAACTCTAGAGTTTCATGAAGGGGAATCTGAGCGTGCTGGCGGTACGATGCGTGATCAGGGCAAGATGACGGGGGGTAAATCAGCAGAGGTTTCTGCGCACAACAACCAAAACTCAGAATCAGATCAGCAGCAACAGCAAGCTCAAGAACAGTCTCAAGAGATGGAAACCTTGATGGAGAGCATCAAGAAGGCGTTGGAGCGAGAGATCGACCAAGGCGCGATTGAGGTGGAAAACCTTGGCCAGCAAATTGTGATTCGAATTCGCGAGAAGGGTGCATTCCCATCAGGATCCGCTTTCCTACAGCCTAAGTTCCGACCTTTGGTGAGACAGGTTGCCGAGTTAGTGAAAGATGTTCCGGGCATTGTCCGAATCTCTGGGCATACTGATAATCAACGTCTTGATTCTGAGCTTTACCGTTCTAATTGGGACTTATCATCGCAGCGTGCGGTGTCTGTGGCTCAAGAGATGGAAAAGGTCCGTGGTTTCTCTCATCAACGCTTAAGAGTGCGTGGTATGGCTGATACTGAGCCAGTAGAGCCGAACGATACTGAATGGCAACGTAGCTTAAACCGTCGTGTTGAAATCAGTATTATGCAGGGCGAACCGCTTTACAGTGAAGAAGTCCCAGTAATCACTGAATAGTATTTACCAAGAATATGCATCCCAAAGCTCAATCTGTCGTAGATTGGGCTTTTTCTTTGTCTGATACACAAAAGGGTTTGTACCAAGCTAGTAAGAGAAGAGAAGAGAAG
>NZ_JBFRVX010001406.1:0-361 GCF_041475345.1 Vibrio sp. 10N.222.48.A3
GGGTAACTATGACTAAGTCTGAATTGATTGAAAGACTGTGCGCTGAGCAAACGCATCTTTCTGCAAAAGAAATTGAAGACGCTGTAAAAGACATTTTAGAGCACATGGCTTCAACACTAGAAAGTGGTGATCGAATCGAAATTCGCGGCTTTGGCAGCTTTTCTCTGCATTACCGTGAACCTCGTGTTGGACGTAATCCTAAAACTGGTGACAAGGTTGAGTTGGAAGGTAAATACGTTCCTCACTTCAAACCAGGTAAAGAGCTACGCGAACGAGTAAACTCAGGGTTGTAGGCTACTTATCGGAATTAAGAAAAGCGGCATACTATAATGTATGCCGCTTTTTTATGACCATAATATGG
>NZ_JBFRVX010001407.1:0-1161 GCF_041475345.1 Vibrio sp. 10N.222.48.A3
GTTCTTGATATGGGCGAGCCAGTCAAGATTTTAGACCTAGCGAAACGAATGATTCACCTAATGGGTATGCAAGAAAATATAGAAGGATCACCTCAAGAGGGCGATATTTCTATAAAGTTCACAGGATTACGCCCAGGAGAAAAGCTTTATGAAGAGCTTTTGATTGGGGACAATGTGGAAGGTAGTGGCCATCAAAAGATAATGACAGCCAGAGAGCAGATGTTGAGTTGGAGTGAAATGCAGCCACTTTTGGAACAGCTCGATAGGTGTTGCCATAACTTTGATGAAGAATGCATTATGAGGATTCTATTAGATGCCCCTACTGGGTATAAACCCAATGCTAACGGATAGCACCAAGCTCATCGTAAACCTTTAGAGTTTTTTCAAATACCATTTCTTGAGAAAACTCTGTTTCAACTTTTTGACGCCCCCTAACGCCAAATTCAAGAGTTTTTTCATCATTCTCAAGCAACGCGCGTAAACAGTTAGCAAGTGAAATTGCATCTCCTGGTTGCGCCAGTAAACCGTTAACATTATGAGATACGATTTCACGACAACCAACAACATCAGTTGTGATTATCGCTCTTTGGCAAGAAGCTGCCTCGATTAAGATTCGAGGGACACCTTCACCATATGTAGTAGGCAAACACACTATATCGTTTTCTTTTATTAGCTTAGGCATATTTTGCACGTTACCTAGCCAATTAATATCACCAGAGCTTGCCCAAGCCTCTACTTGACTAAGAGGAATAGCAGAAGAAACGTCGCTATCAATAATCCCCGCAACATTAAGCGTGAATTCAACACCTTGGCTTTCTAAAATCTGCTTTGCTTCGACTAAACAGGCCAACCCTTTTTCGTTCAAAAGTCTAGCACCGAACAAAACACTCTTATTTAGAGGTGACATTGAAGGAGAAAAGCGAGCTAGATCAATTCCGGCACCTTTGACAACTCGACCATTTTCGTACTTTAAAACACCAATTTCATCAAATAGTTGATAATCTTCGTTGTTTTCAAAAATGAAACGTGATTTAGAAGAAGAGATCGACTTATAGAGCGTAGTAATGATACGTCTTAAGAGATTGAATTTAATTGAATTAGAACTAAAAACTGCGCCTAACCCAGTTACACTATAGATTATCGGTTTATTAAAAAACAATC
>NZ_JBFRVX010001408.1:0-257 GCF_041475345.1 Vibrio sp. 10N.222.48.A3
CTTTCGAACACACGCGGTTGTTACAACTTTTTTAGGTTTTACAGCTGCTAAAAGTCGAGCATAAGTCGCTATGAATATGGTGTTACATTGCATGGCTGCCATCATCGCCATGTATAAAGCGGTTCGTGCTTACTTTCGACCGCCTTGGATTAAGCACTTACCTTTGTAGCGAACACTTTCTCGTGTGATTGTAGAGACGGCAATATTTCCTATTCTTGGGGCGATCTGCAATATTGTATTTTTGATCATGCTGATTG
>NZ_JBFRVX010001409.1:0-1268 GCF_041475345.1 Vibrio sp. 10N.222.48.A3
CCAGAATCGAGTTGGTCTTTAAGTGCTTGGTTAATCTCAGGGTGGTTGTAGCCCAGAGAAAGTGTACCTGCACCTGCTAAGCAATCGAGAAATAGTTGGCCACGAGTATCTTCAACTAAAACACCACATGCTCTTTTAATAGCAATCGGTAGGCGTCTTGGGTATGAACGAACATCCGATTCATGCTGCTTTTGCTCAAGCAAAATAGCGTCGGGTGTTAGGTCGTAAGTTCCCTCTACGATAGGAACCATAGTTGAAAATGAATTTGCGATAGTATTAATATCGACTTCAAAGGCGGTAGTCATAAAAGTCCCCTTGAATGTGTTCATACTCACCTCCATCAGACGCAATTGCACACCGTCCCTCTATTGATTTAGAGAGAGTTCATAGTGAAACACGCGTATTGTCTAGAAATGAGATATAGCTGTACGCTCGCATAAGTCAAATGACGAATACGAAATTAGGCCGTCTTAGGACAGCAAAAATTAGTTAGCGTGAGCTCAAGGTTCAGTAATGCTACTGTTTTGAAGAATTGGACATTTGTGCAGTATCGGACAGCTATGAAGAACTGGCCCTTTTGGAAATGCAGAGCTGATTAGCAATGTTGTTATTAGTGTGTTCAATGTTGGGTTTCCCATTAGCATGGCGAATTGCGCCATAAGTATCCCGTCTATCAGCTAAAGGCTAGCTGATACCTACCCTACGTAATGTCCCAATCAGCAAGAATGGTCACTACGCGTATCCCCCAGAAGCAATCGTTGCTCTTCTTGAACATTGTTCATTCCGAGATTGCGCGGGAAAATAACATAAAGTGAAATGAACGATCAATAGTTTTTAATAATCGCTTGATAAATAGGAGCGGTAACTGACAAATTGCTGAAAATATCGTCAAGTTAATCTTTAGGTAAGGAGATCCCCGGTTCATTCGTTCCTCACGCCCGAGGATGACTACGCGGGTATACAAACGTTGCTAGTGAGGGCTTTGAGGCTGTGGCGCCTTTCCGTCATTCCCTAGCACGAAGAACGAGTTCATAGGGAATCTCGCTTTTAAAAGCTAAGTAATGTAAACGAACTTGATAGCAACATTTTGAGATAGAAAAGGAAGTTTGGGTGTGTTCAAACAGAAAGAGGAATAACGCATAAAAATCAGAACAGCAGAAACCAAAAAGCCCGAACATTTCTGTTCGGGCTTTCTAATTTGGAGCGATACATCGGGTTCGAACCGATGACCTCAACCTTGGCAAGGTTGCGCTCTACCAACTGAGCTA
>NZ_JBFRVX010001410.1:0-1597 GCF_041475345.1 Vibrio sp. 10N.222.48.A3
GTAGAGCGAAGCGGAATAAACTCATTCACCACCGCAGGGACGGCTTTAGGGTTGATAAAAAGCGAGAAATTTTGACCTTTCTCTGTGGTGACGTGCGCGGTAAAAGGCAAGGCGATGTTGAGTTTGACGGTAATAGAGCCCGATTGGTCTCGTTGATTGGCTTTAGCGAGACAAAACCCTCTAGGGCAATGAAGGTTTAATATCTTGTCGTCTTTCACTACTAAACGGTTGGTGTTGACCGAGGATAAGGGCAACACAATGGTATCATTTTGCTCAAAATAGTAGGTCTTTGCGTCAATCGTATGGGCGTGGCTCATGATGGGTAACAACAAACCAAAAAAAGCATAAATCAAGCGTATTTTCATAACGGTATCTCTTGGGCGATGGTGTGAAGTTCAATCAAGCCACTTGAGTAATCGGCTTGGAGTAGATAAGTCACGGGCTCAGGGTCAAGTGTGCGCCCCGCGATGGTTTTGTTGAGCGTGCCTTTGACCCGTATTTTCATTTCATTCAGGTTGATAGACAGCGTGTCAACTTCAAAAAAACTGGTGACGTCGTTCTCGATGATAAATTCGGCTTCTCGCATCAACTTGTCTTGTAAGCCGCTCCAGTATTTAGGCGGCACGTAGGTAATGAGTAAGTTGAATTGACGTTTAACGTTAGAGGGCGTGACATTAAATTTTAGGTGTATCCACCAATCGGCCATCATAGAAAGATACGCTTCATCAACCGCATCGCTTGAGATCGTAAACGCTCGGTCGATATGAGGTGGCACGAAGGTGCGCTTTTCCGCTTGGTTTTGGCTTAATAAAGCAAAACTCAACCCAGCGGTTCCTAAGGCGGTGATCAACACCACCGCGGTGAGGACGTAATTGATAAAGCGAGCCGCTTTAAGCGCCTCGCCGTTATGTTCATTGAGCATCAGTAAATCCAATATTTTTTTGTGGCGGGGGGCGTGCGTTTAAAAATGGTTTTATTCGCTGTGTCATCCCCATACCAGTGGATGAAGTGAATGATGAATTTGGGGCCGTGTCGGACTTTTAAGCTGCGAATGGTGAGGAAAAATCCGATACACACGGCGACCGCGACCAACCGATTGATGTTGAACAACATCAAAAACAACAAGATAGAAGGGAGTATTTCATCGATTGGAAATCCGACTATTTTGACGTCGGTTTGTAAGTAGTTTGGAAAAGCGAAGAGGGTTTGTTTGTCTTGATGATCCATGGTGAAATAGGGCGAATAGTTTCGCGCTCTCCTTATGTGGTTTATAAGCCTACAAACCCTTTACCAACTTCCCAGAACACCACGCCAACGAAAAAGCCGATGATGCCACCCACCCAGTTCTTTTGCATGATGCCCACGATGATGCCGCCAATTAGGCCTGCCACTAAAATGTAGAACTCGCCAGAAGACCCCGTTCCGACCGTGTTGGTTACGGTATCTTTACCACTGGCAAAGAGGTCATTGGCGTAAGCGGGTGACGCACAAGCAAAGTAGACGGCCATAAGCGTGCAGACGTAACGCCAATACGTAAGAGGGCAGTGAAAGCGTGATGTTTTATTTTTCATTTGGTTACCTTTAAATGTAGATAAAA
>NZ_JBFRVX010001411.1:0-3118 GCF_041475345.1 Vibrio sp. 10N.222.48.A3
ATTTAATATATAGAGGTGATATTTTTAATATATTTCTTTAATCACACTTGTACTGATAACTTGTTCACAAATAGCTTACTTACTCGCGCAGGCACAACGTAAATGTTTGATAAAGGCAGTCCTCAATACAAACGCATCACCCAATCATTGGCGATTGGTTCATTTATCATTTTCTGTAACCTTTACCTCTTTCAGCCTATCTTGCCGCACATGGCGGAGCACTTCCAAGTATCTGAAACTCAGATCAACTGGCTGTTTGCCGCGACAACACTTGGGCTTTCCATCAGCTTGGTGCCTTGGGCAATCGCTTCTGAAACCTTTGGTCGAAAACCTATTATCCTATTCAGTCTGTTCGCTATTCCTTTGATTGGATTGAGCATGGTGTTCACAACCACTCTACTGCAACTTGTTATTGCCAGAGCATTAATGGGAATCGCAGTCGCTGCTTTTGCAGGCGTGGCGGTTGCCTATATGGTTGAAGAGTTATCACCCAAAGCATTTGCAGTCGCGATCGGTGGTTATATTGCAGCCAACTCATTGGGTGGAATTTTCGGACGTGTATTGGGTGGCTTGATTACGGATTATTTTGACTGGCACGCAACGGTTTTGTTTTTCGTGGTCGGCTCCTTAATCGGCGCTCTCTATATTGCGTATAGTCTGCCTGACCAACAAAACTTCAAACCTCAAAAAGGGTTGTTCTTTCATCATAACCGCTCGGTTGTGATGCACTTAAGAAACCGTACCTTGTGGCTCGCGATGTTGATTGGTGGCGCTAACTTCGCTCTGTTCGTTAACCTGTATTCAGTAATGGGCTTTAGGTTGGTATCCGAACCTCACTCAGTGCCTGTGGGCTTAGCTTCACTGATATTCCTATGTTACTTGGCCGGTACGGTAAGCTCTAAGCTCTCCAACAAATGGACACTTCGCTTTGACCCGTTAAACGGTATATTGATGGGCGTGTGTATTAGCTTAATCGGAATGTTGGTTTCTGCCGTCGACAAAGTCCCATTCATGTTAGCTGGGTTGTTATTGATCAGTGGCGGAGCTTTTTTCGCCCATACCCTTGCCTATTCTTGGGTGAGTCAAAAAGCGCCAAGTGCGAAGGCCACAGCAACCGCACTTTACTTAGTTCACTATTACATAGGCGGGAGCTTGGGTGGTTTCTTACTCTTATATTGCTGGCAGTTGTTCGGTTGGAATGGTGTTATCGCCGGTGGTTCTATCTTCTATGTTGCGATATTTGCTTGGGTCTACCAGTTAAAACAACTTCAAGTGTCAGCCTCTAAACTCGCACAAGCATAAGTACGACTGAGGTTGTAACTCAATTATTGCTTTTGATTAACGTCCGTTCTGATATCCTACGCAAAATTTCTTTTCGGAACCTGTTATGTCGAACACTCAAAGCTCAGATCTTCAAACCATCCATGACCAAGTAAAACAGTGGTTAGACGATGTCGTTATTGGCCTAAACCTGTGTCCATTTGCAGCTAAGCCACAACGTAATAAACAGATTAAGATCTTTGTGAGTGAAGCGAAAACGGAAGAAGCGTTACTAGAAGACATCATGACGCACTTTGTAGAATTAGATAACACGCCAGTCGCAGAATTAGAGACGACTTTGGTGGTTGTGCCTAACATGCTGCAAGATTTCTTCGACTACAACATGTTCATTGATTGGATTGAAGCCTTGATCAAGCAAGAAGATTGGGAAGGCGTTTATCAAGTGGCAACCTTCCATCCAGACTATTGCTTTGGTGGTGCGGATCCAGAAGACGATGAAAATCTTACTAACCGCTCTCCGTATCCGGTTTACCATTTGATTCGTGAAGCGAGTATGGAAAAAGTGTTGAAGCACTACCCCAACCCTGAAACGATTCCTGATACCAACATCGCGAGAGTTGAATCTTTAACACCCGAAGAGCGTCGTAAGTTGTTCCCTTATCTATTCAGTTAAGAACTAACCTTTGAGCTTTAAGAGCTGACAGCTTCAACTTACGAGTCTGAGTGTTCTTGATGATATGGGCGAGATATAAACTGATCTCGTCCATTTTGTTTAGCAATGTACAGGCATTCATCGGCAACTTTGATGAGCTTATCTAACGCCGACATCCTTTCCCCTTTGGTATCCCCTGTACTCAACTCAAAATGACACGCACCGATTGATATAGTGACTGGCTTTCTATCAAGCGTGATTTTCTTCATCTCTTGTAAAAGAGTCATGAACTTATCTTCAACACAACTTGGTGTTTTATTTGGGTACCAAAGAATGAACTCCTCACCACCAAAGCGCGCCACAAACTCACCCTCTTGAATGTTATTGCTCAGCACGTTCGCCACTTTCTTTAATACAACATCACCCATTTGATGACCATAAGTGTCATTAACCTGTTTAAAGAAATCGATGTCGACAACCGCTAAGGTTCCCTTTCCTAAAGATCCTTTTAACTGCTCCACTTCTGCGTTCAACGTTTTGAACAAGCAACGTCTATTCGGCAAGTGTGTCAGAGGATCGTACAGAGCTTGGTACTCTAACTTCTCATTCAGCTCTTTGAGTTTTCGTTCTTGCTGTCTTCTAACCAGTTCCACTTCGATCCATGAGGCCATTAACCTCATAGCGTCGATATCGAACTCTTTGAATTCACGATGATAAGGAGCCGGGCTTGAAAAGTTTAAGGTGCCGTAAAGCTCATCATTAACGAAAATCGGGATGCCAATATAAGACTCTAAACCAAAAGACTGGTAAGCGGGATGCGTCGCATACTTATCGTGTTTGCCACAATGCTCAATGCAGATAGGACCAATCGATTTACAGGTAATTTCGCAATAGGTAGAACGATAATCGAAGATATCGCCACTATTGAGCTCAACCCCTTCAGGTGTGACAGAGTGTTCAACTAAGTAAGTATTACCCTCGACTTTAGATAAAATACCGATATCAAGGTTGAAGCGTTCAAGCCCCATGATAAGCAGCTGAGCGATCTGAATATCGAAGCCCTTCCGGTAATCATTGGTGATTTGATACAAGCGACGTATAACAATTTCGCTTTCACTGGCTTGGTTCATAAATGGAGTCCCACTGCAGCCGAAGTTAATGGCAACATTAATATTTGGTATATTA
>NZ_JBFRVX010001412.1:0-493 GCF_041475345.1 Vibrio sp. 10N.222.48.A3
TGCTTCTGTCGGTGCTTTCAACAAAATCTTCTCGACTTTGTCACAGTGAGTTTCAAGGCTGATCGCTTGTTCAAGGTTGAACGACATTGCATAGAAGTGCCAAAGCAACAGTCGAGTCATGCGCTCGATGTTTTGCTGTGAGTTATCCGACTCACTAAACGCAAGATTCACTTCACTCAGCGCGATTGCTGTCATTCGCAGCATCGCATCAAACTTCGCTGATTGCATACGCTCTTCATTGGTCACTTCTTCCTGTTCGAACGTAAACAGTTCCGTCATTGCATCTTCAGGGACAAGGCGATGAATCATTCTTAAACTAAATTCTTCTAGTTCTTCACGAGGCATGTTGTTTAAGCAAGTTAAAGTGTAATCGCGTTGCATGGTGTTCTCTTGGATCTGCAAAAAGGTCAGACAGTTTAATGGAGAAGCGAGTTCAGAAAAAGCAGATTTTAGATAAGCCTACGTTTGTAGGCTTATCTATGTACTACAAGCC
>NZ_JBFRVX010001413.1:0-506 GCF_041475345.1 Vibrio sp. 10N.222.48.A3
TACTTCTTCGGCGGGTTTATCTAACTAAATGTTAATATTTAGTTAAAAACCACTCTCCTGCAGTCTTCATCGGAACAATTACCTAAATAATTAGGTAATCTGTAGGCGTATCCTAGATCATATAAAATGTGATGTCAGCTACAAAACATCTGTTTGCTCAAATGTTGTTCAACTAAATGATCAAACAACGAGTCTCTGACGTAACTTGCTTATTTAAATGGTATAAAATAGAGAAACAAGGAGGAGTTATGACTCGATTAATAGCGATTGTTTTTTTATTGGCTTTGGCATTTGTGCTGTTTCGTTACCGGACAAACGAAAAACTGCAAAAATGGGTAGTGATAGTTATCGTTAGCAGCTTCCTTTTGTATACTGCCAGCCTGATGATTTCGGAGTTAACTCGTTAAGTCTGTCTGTAAGCAGATAGGATAAACGTGTTAGCAAAGCTCAAGTGCTTCTGGCTTGGGCAATAGGTTTAACTGAGCTTAAAGTATCAGTATCAGTAT
>NZ_JBFRVX010001414.1:0-403 GCF_041475345.1 Vibrio sp. 10N.222.48.A3
ATACTAGGGGTTTAGTCACAGTAAAAAACTTGCTGAACCACCATTCGATGAACCATTACACGGGCTGCTTTTGAATGCGTGATTTACGCGCACTGAATGCAAACAACAAAATTACGGCCAAAACGAATGGTAAAACGTAAACGTTAAGGTTTTGCCAACCTACTGTTGACTCCAACCAACCAGACAGTAGCGCCGTGACAGTTACACAACCAAACACAACAAATTCATTGAACGCTTGTGCCTTGGCTTTATTTTGAGCTTGATACGACTGGCTGAATAAGCCTGTTGCAGCGATGAACATAAAGTTCCAACCCACACCAAGCACAACCAAAGCCGCTCTAAAGTGCCAAATTGATACACCATGGATATTGATGGCAATACTCACCACAAATAACACGCCACC
>NZ_JBFRVX010001415.1:0-661 GCF_041475345.1 Vibrio sp. 10N.222.48.A3
GAGCCTGAAAGTGACGGGCGCGACGGGCGTAACAGGCACTGGTACGGGTGAGCTAACCATTAAAGATGATGGCACCGGTCCTGTAGACCCAACCGATCCAACTCCGCCAGTGAATCCAGATGATCGCCCAAGTGTGAGCATCGAAGACAGCAAAGTTATTAACGAAGGTTCAACCGCGAGCTTCGATGTCAGCTTAAGCAAAGCTGCATCCATCGACGTCAGCGTAACGCTAGAAACCCTTTACGGCACAGCAACAGCGGACGACATCAACAGCGTTGTTGTGAAAGATGCCGCGGGTAACGTAGTGACACCGAACGCTGATGGCTCTTACACAGTCAAAGCGGGTGAAACTAAGTTAATCGTTGAAGTCGCGACCAAAGACGACGGCACATACGAAGGTGATGAGAAACTGAGCCTGAAAGTGACGGGTGCAAACGGCGTCACGGGTACGGGTACGGGTGAGCTAACCATCAAAGATGACGGCACAGTCCCGGTTGACCCAACCGATCCTACTCCGCCAGTGAATCCAGATGATCGCCCAGCTGTGAGCATCGAAGACAGCAAAGTTATCAACGAAGGCTCAACCGCGAGTTTCGATGTGAGCTTAAGTAAAGCTGCGTCAGTTGACGTGAGCGTTACACTAGAAACCCTTTACGGCACA
>NZ_JBFRVX010001416.1:0-1192 GCF_041475345.1 Vibrio sp. 10N.222.48.A3
GTGATGCACTAAGACACTGTAAAGACTTCTTAGGCCGTAAAGGCGTTCAAATTGTACCTTCAGCGCGTAAGAATACGCTTTTTCGTAGTCTAGTTGGGCAGAGTGTTGGTATCCAAGAAGTTCGTCACTTGATTGAACAAGTCTCTTCTACTGAAGCAAACGTATTGATTCTTGGTGAGTCAGGCACGGGCAAAGAAGTTGTAGCACGTAATGTTCACTATCATTCTAAACGTCGTTCAGGACCTTTCGTTCCCGTAAACTGTGGCGCTATACCGCCAGACTTGCTCGAAAGTGAACTGTTTGGTCATGAGAAGGGCGCGTTTACTGGTGCAATTACCGCACGTAAAGGCCGTTTTGAGTTGGCTGAAGGTGGTACACTGTTTCTTGATGAAATTGGTGATATGCCAATGGCGATGCAAGTTAAGTTGCTTCGTGTTTTACAAGAACGCAGTTTTGAACGTGTAGGTGGCAATAGTACCATTCAAGCTGATGTTCGAGTGATTGCGGCAACACACCGCAATCTTGAAAATATGATCGAAGATGATTTGTTCCGTGAAGACCTTTACTATCGCTTGAACGTTTTCCCAATTGAAATGCCATCGCTTCAGGAGCGAAAAGAAGATGTTCCCCTATTGCTTCAGGAGTTGATGACCAGAATGGAAGCTGAAGGTGGCATGCCAATCTGTTTTACTCCCCGTGCCATCAACTCTTTGATGGAGCATTGCTGGCCGGGCAACGTACGTGAGTTAGCTAATTTAGTTGAGCGAATGGTTATTTTATATCCAAATAGCTTGGTTGATGTGAATCATCTACCAACTAAATATAGATACAGTGATATCCCAGAGTTTCAGCCAGAGTTTAATAATTTTGCATCAGAGGAAGAGCAAGAGCGAGATGCTCTTTCTGACTTGTTCTCAGAAGACTTCAGTTTTGAGCAGCACGATGAGCTTGCTGACAATGCGAACGCACCTCAAGATTTACCCGCTGAAGGGGTTAACTTGAAAGAACTACTCGCTGATATGGAAGTGAATATGATCAATCAAGCGTTGGAGGCTCAGGGCGGTATTGTTGCTCGCGCTGCTGACATGCTTGGAATGCGCAGAACCACTCTGGTCGAAAAAATGCGTAAATATAACTTGCAGCGTTAGTGCCTATTTTCGATGAAAACGAAAACTAGTACACACTTTAGCAT
>NZ_JBFRVX010001417.1:0-341 GCF_041475345.1 Vibrio sp. 10N.222.48.A3
TCCGCTTATCACGGCTTTATCATTGGTGCCGTTAACGGTAATTGCAATTTGATGAGGAGTGCCGTCGGCGGAGTGGATGGTTATGATGTCTGTTGTCGCAGAGCCTTGACCAAGAGCCTGAACTTGTGGGTTTTTATTATCTAGATCGTAGGTCCAATCGCCATTGTCTTTAAGGTGTAAAGTACCCAGTGTCCCCTTGAGGTCGGAATTAGAAAAATGCGCCTCTTTTGAGTCGATATCGGTGATGTTGAGTTGGCCTGAAACCGTTAGGTCTTTATCTTCAGTAACTTGGCTTGAGCCATTACTTGTCCCGATAGCGAAAAACGAACTTGGTGAATTTG
>NZ_JBFRVX010001418.1:0-618 GCF_041475345.1 Vibrio sp. 10N.222.48.A3
GTAGAGTTGACTCAGGATATCCCCCAGTCTTGCTGATAGGCGCTCTCTGCGTTTCAGTGAACCGCCTAATACAGCCATTGAAATGTCAGACAGTAGCGCTAGGTTAGCACTGTAGCGGTTCAGCTGTTGGTAGTAACGCTGTGTCTGCTTATCCGTTTTATTGGATGGTGTTGGAGCGTCTGAACCACGACCGTCGGTTAAACCAAACCACAAGCTGCGGACTAGGTTACTCATAGTAAAGCTAACGTGTCCTGCTAATGCTGAATCAAACTTATCAAGTGCATCGCTGCTTTCCGAATAAGCCGCTTCCATTTCGTTCAGAACATAAGGGTGGCAGCGAATCGCGCCTTGACCATAGATGATCATTGAACGAGTCAGGATGTTTGCGCCTTCAACCGTAATCGCAATTGGTGAGCCTTGGTAACCACGAGCGAGGAAGTTCGATGGGCCTAAGCAAATGCCTTTACCGCCGACGATATCCATCGCATCGATGATGCTGCGTTGGCCACGGTGAGTACAGTGGTACTTCACGATTGCTGAGATAACCGAAGGCTTTTCACCAAGATCGATACCCGCAACCGTTAGGTTGCTTGCTGCATCCATTACATAAGCATTACC
>NZ_JBFRVX010001419.1:0-1024 GCF_041475345.1 Vibrio sp. 10N.222.48.A3
ATTAAAGAACAGCATCGAAAAGGGAGCAATCAGGAATGTCAGCATTAACTGAATCTTGAAGAGCTGCAGTGCTCGGTCGATAAATGTTGAGTTTGAATCGGATGACTGACTATTTAACGCAATGTAAAGAACGGCACCTAACGCACCAAAAGACAACCAGAAGCTACTCGATAATGCTGAAAATGGCCAAATTAGCAGAACCACGCACAGACTTAAGGCGACATACCGAAACAAACTGATATTTTGCCCACGCCACAAGAAATAGCTGGCGATAATACACATCACCAAAGCTCTCAAGGTGGGCAGCGTGAACCCAGCAAACCAACTGTAGAAATAGGCTAAGCCGACTCCGAATATTGTGGGCAACCAAAGAAGTGAAGATGATAGTAACCTGAATACCTTTCCTACTTGATAGCCGATACCAAAGGCAATCCCAATATGCAGCCCCGAAATAGCCATCAAGTGAATCAAACCACTGCTTTTAAGTAAGTCCCAACGCTGAGAGTGAATAAGGTCTCGATAACCAAAACTCAAAGCCATAATGAGGTCTTGATTTGCCAGTTGACTTAACCTTTCAAGACTGTTTTCAAACCAATAGGACCGTAAGTTGCTATTGGTATGAATGCGATACTTTGTATTAGATCTGTAAATTGCATTGGCAACCACACCTGCGCTAAACAGATACTTTTCTAAATCAAAGCCTGCTTCATTGAGTTTGCCCCATACAGGCTTTATATACACAGATAAATTGACATCATCTCCGAGTGTTAACTTAAAAGGAGTAAACAAACGTAATTTTATTAATTGAGGAAAGATTAATTTTTCGCCGCCAATTGATCTAGCTACTATTACGCTTTCAAAACCGTGGCTATTTTCACTAAAAAGGCTAACAACCGAAGCATTTATGGTAGTATTCTGCCCTGATTGAAATAAGCGACTCGTTTGTATTTCAATTACATTCCCTAGGCAGATAACTAGTATCAATGCTGTTGCTAGACCTCTTGCACTCCGGAAAACGCTATAC
>NZ_JBFRVX010001420.1:0-1420 GCF_041475345.1 Vibrio sp. 10N.222.48.A3
GTTTCTAACTAATCAATAACTTAAAATCTTTGATGTTAATAAAGGCACCTTGATGCTCTTTGATTTTTTCAAGTGGCCATTCCCACCACTGTTCCATTAAAAGAGCTTCCCTTTCCTCTTCAGTAAAGCGCTTCTTAATCTCTTTCGCTGGAACACCGCCCACAATACTGAATGCTTCTACATCTTTGGTCACAATAGAACCTGTTGCAATCACTGCACCATGCCCGATAGCCACTCCTGGGAATATTTTCACGTCTTCACCAATCCAAACATCGGATCCAACAACAACTTGATAATGCTCCTCAACATACTTAGTATGCGAGTAAATAGTACCTTTGTTAAAATCCAATCCTTGTTTCTGCATCAATCGATGATCTGCTCGATGAAAGCAAGGGTGAGTCGACACATAATCATTGATCGGGTGGTTATTTAGGACAATTTTCACATTATTAGCAATCGAGCAAAAACGACCTATTTTGACATTGTTCATATTACAATGAGTATCAATATAAGTACCGAAGCCAATATATGAAGCATTCACATCACAATCGCTTGCTACAGAGTTACAGCCTTCAAATTGAGTGTCTGTAAAGTTTGATTTTCGAGAAAGGAAGTTCTTCTGTTTTTTTTGATCACGAATGAATATTAGCTTCTTAATCTTGCGTATGATTTTTTTCATAATGAGTCTATTCGCCATTACCAGATAGGAGTTTGTGATAAAAACCATCAACAGTGTAATCTTCAAGCTTAATCAAAACTGATTCGTCAAACTCGCTAGAAATAAAGTATTCCATACTACCAGTAAGTTCATTTAGAGAGTCAAATATAAGAAAGTTATCTTTTGAGTATAAAGGATGATTATAAAGACTCGTATTATTCGTGATTACTTTTTTTCGAGCATACAATGCTTCTTTAACCCTCATAGTATCAGACGTCTGTCCATCAAGAACCATTTCCAATACACATTTGGTATTGAGCATCACGGTTAGGTATTCAACATAGGAATAAGACGGTTTCTTGTCAAAAACAATAAAATTGCACTTAAAACCATCTAATGCACCTTTTATTTTCTGAACCTTTTCTTTCCTTCCTTTATCCACGCCGACAAAAGAAACATCGAAATCAGACGATTTTTCTATCTCATCGATGATTTTTAGTTGAGGCATAGGTAGGTAAATATGCTTAAAGTCATACTTTGCTGCATCACCTTCATCAAAAGTATATGTTTCAAAACCTTTTAGGTGGTGGTTCAGGCTTCCATCTGTGACATTTCTAAAAACAATCACCTTCCTCCCATCAATCTTTGATATCGACTTTATATCTCTCAGAGAATCGGTGGTGAATATGACATCGAAGCCATTTAGTGCCTTTATTTTTCGTCTTATGATCGCTCCATAAGCCTCATGATAGTGTTTTTTAC
>NZ_JBFRVX010001421.1:0-1113 GCF_041475345.1 Vibrio sp. 10N.222.48.A3
CGCGTGAGGTCAGTTCAAATAGAGATTCAGACTCCCAAAGAGGGAGGGCACTGCTGTTTGCCCAGGTTATTCGCTTATTATCAATGTCATATATCCAGATAGGACACTTTAGATGTTCGAAAGGTTGGTAGCTGGTCATCATAATAAATTCGGGGAACTCATACTTTAATCGATTTATGCAGACAGATGTCGTGCTTTGGCAGTGCGTCTATCAAATTGAACTCTGATCTTTAACAGCCGTGAAGGAGCTATGTGTTCAAGAAAAATCAGGCGCTAAAGATAAATTAGCGACAAAATAGCGTTTAAAGATTCAGTGAACGGATAATTTTGGTTACTTTTCCTTTCGGGGTGCTTTCAATCGCATAGCCTTTATTGTCCCCAAAAATTTCCCCGTTGATGAAGTTCCAACCTGTTGATGTCTTGACGATTTCTTTCGGGAAGCGATCGTCAAACATTGAATGATTTGTGTATACCGTCTCAATTGCTTCAAATAATAATTGGGCTTGATCTTGGTTAGTGACGATGAAGTCTTCTTTCAGGCACATTGTTAATTCTGGAAGGGGTTGAGTAGTGAAAGGTTCAGTCATCGCGCCGACTACCCCATTATGTGAATAAAAGCGATATGAACCAGAGCTGCTTTCGTTGCCATCTGGAGATTTAATGCTTGGGGTTGTTAGGTAGAAATTACAGTTGAAGACCATCTTTTGGATAATACTATTTTGTGGTGTGACTTGAATATCTATCCAAGAGCTTACTTGTGCTTTGATTTGATTCATCACCTCATGTTTATTAGGAGCAGCGGTGACTCGTGTTGCCAACAAAGCGGTTATGGTCAGTAACATTAAAAGCGATTTGTTCATCTTTAAGTGGCCTTGTGACAAAGTGACTTTTGTTTAATCAGTAAGTCACCGTTGTTTATTATTTGAGTTAATGATTAGCCGAATAAATGTTACTTGAAGAAGACTTTACTTGATAGAGGGGGAGAGAGCTTGATAATGGAACATGCTATTTGATTGGTTAAGTAATCGTTTTCTTCAATTTTTTAGAATACGAACGCGGTTTTAAAATCTGTCATTTTGTTGATTTGAAGTGTTACTAACTATTGTGTTATTA
>NZ_JBFRVX010001422.1:0-801 GCF_041475345.1 Vibrio sp. 10N.222.48.A3
CAATAAATCATCATAGAAAAAGCGGAACTTCAATTCCTTAAAGTTCTGCTTTAACAATCCATGACTGCTTACGCTCTGCGCTTTTTGAAGGCGTGCCAGCCAGCGCTGAAAATTGTTTTTAACACCACACCTAATGCGCTTAGTTTAGGGTCGGCATTCTTGCCAGAGGCGATGCGCCACATTTGATGTTCATACCAAACCAGCCCGACCATCGCCATCCTGTCTAAAGCGGGCTTTCCTGTGGTTGGCACCGTTAGCGGCATACCGTGGCTAGGGTTTTCAATTAACTTGTTAGGGAAATCTGGATCAACCGCCATTGTGCGCGCAATACCAATAAAATCGGTCGCCGAGGTGTTTAATGCTTCATTCATTGCTTGCGCGGTTCGAAAACCACCCGTGACCACCAGCGGTGTGCTGACGAGTTTTCTCGCCTTCACCATGTAATCCATAAAATACGCTTCACGCTTTACTGTGCTGGCCTTGATTGATTCAGCCTTATTCTTTGAACCCATCATTGATGGGCTTTCATAGGTGCCGCCGGAGATCTCAATCAAGTCGATACCGTTATCACTCAATGTTTGTACAACCTGCATCGACTCTTCTTCAGTGAAGCCACCTTTCATGAAGTCGGCGCTGTTGAGCTTAATCCCGACGGGGAAATCGTCACCGACCTCTTTTCGAATCGCACGATAAGCCTCAAGCACAAAACGAAGTCTGTTTTCGAGTGAACCACCCCATTTGTCTTGGCGTTGATTGTGTCTCGAAGACAAAAACTGACTCACGAGATAACCATGAGCACCG
>NZ_JBFRVX010001423.1:0-935 GCF_041475345.1 Vibrio sp. 10N.222.48.A3
AATTATTATCATTCGTATTTGTATGGGTGGCTAAAATTACAATAGTTACAAATAAAACGAATCTAAATTAGTTAATAATTTAGTGTGACTCTGGAACTGCGTGTGTGCTCTGGAGTTGTTTTTGTCTCGATTCTGTCTACGTTCATGGGTGAGGCAAGCTGATTGTAAGAACCGCGCTCTATACAATATGCAACGTTATTAAACGTTTGACACCGATCTTCCACATCGTTAATCTGTAACGGCACTGGCAAAATCCAGTGTCGGGATTAGTCCCCCGCAATATACACCCAAGGCGCATAGACGCTAGCTTTTGCTGGTTTTTTATGTGCAGCTTCAGCACACCTGAACATAGTCGCTTTACTTATAAAACGTACTATCAGCATTATGGTGGGCTGGGCGAGGCAGCTTCGGCTGGCCGTAACCTTGGGAGCGGTAGGACTAACCTTGTTCAGCTCACCACCCGAAGATTAGTCCCTTTGTGTGGTGATTTAAAGATCATCCCCAAGGAGGCAACCATGCCAAATTTAACAATCTTTTCTAAAGACATTCGCACACTCGATAATTTGTATTCGCTAAACGATCTGCATAAAGCGAGTGGTGGACACAATCGACATCGTCCAAGTATTTTTATCAAGAATCAGCAAACTCAAGAACTGGTTAATGAAATTGAGCAAAGCAGTAATTCCTGCTTTGCTATAAATACCAAACGTGACGGTAGTGATGCGGGGACTTGGGTATGCAAAGAATTGGTCTACTCATACGCAATGTGGATTAGCCCAAAGTTCCACCTAAATGCCATTCGTGCGTTCGACAGTATGCCCACAGCTCTAGCACTTCCTACTCCAACTGTTCCGCAAGACCTATCCTTAAACGACTTAATCTTTGAATTGGCGAAGGCGAAAAACGTAACAAGCCAAAATGTTCATGTGCACTAC
>NZ_JBFRVX010001424.1:0-1699 GCF_041475345.1 Vibrio sp. 10N.222.48.A3
CACCTCTGTTGTTGAAACAACTGTCAGACATGATGCCTGCGAGTTCTATGGTTTCGACCGATGTTGGCCAACATCAGATGTGGGCAGCTCAACACATTCAGCCACGCGATCCACAAAACTTCATCACTTCAGCGGGCTTAGGCACTATGGGCTTTGGCCTACCTGCAGCCATGGGTGCATCGGTTGGTCGTCCTAATGACCAATCTATACTTATCTCTGGTGACGGCTCGTTCATGATGAACATTCAAGAGCTTGGTACGCTGAAGCGTCGCCAAATCCCAGTAAAAATGGTGCTGCTTAACAACTCGCGCTTAGGCATGGTTCGCCAATGGCAATCGCTGTTCTTTGATGGCCGACACAGTGAAACCATCTTGGATGACAACCCGGATTTCGTCATGCTAGCGAAAGCATTTGATATCCCGGGCAAAACCATCACGCGTAAAGAAGAAGTAGAACCAGCACTGAAAGAGATGCTAGAGAGCAAAACCGCTTACCTACTTCATGTTCTTATCGATGAAGAAGAGAACGTATGGCCACTAGTACCGCCAGGTGCTTCAAACAGTGAGATGTTGGAGAACACATAACATGAAAAGATACCTATTAGACATCAAAGCCGATGATAAGCCTGTACTACTAGAGCGTGTTCTTCGTGTTATCCGCCACCGTGGCTTTATTGTTAAGCAAGTAGCTGGCACTCAAAACCACGAAAGCAAAGTGGCGAGTGTTGAGATCATTGTCGACAGTGAGCGTCCGATCTCTTTCTTGGTAAACCAAATCGAAAAACTGTGGGACGTGCGTACCGTTGACGTTATCTCGATCAGCCGTAATGAATTGCCAAACAACAACTTACAACAAAAGATAAACGCATAAGGAACCGCTAACATGACAGCTAAAACAGCAGACTATATTTGGTTTAACGGTGAAATGGTTCCTTGGGCAGAGGCGAACGTTCACGTCCTGACTCACGCAATGCACTACGGTACTTCTGTGTTTGAAGGTGTTCGTTGTTACAACACGCCAAAGGGCCCGGTTATCTTCCGTCACCCAGAGCATGCAAGACGCCTAAAAGACTCAGCGAAAATCTACCGCTTCCCAATTCCTTACACAGAGGAAGAAATTATGGAAGCGACTCGCGAAACGCTACGCCAAAATAAGCTAGAGTCAGCGTACATCCGCCCTCTCGGCTTTGTCGGTAACGTTGGTTTGGGTGTCTGCCCGCCAGAAAACACTGAGATGGATCTGATCATCGCTGCTTTCCCTTGGGGTTCTTACCTAGGCGAAGAAGCGCTAGAAAATGGCGTAGATGCGATGATATCAAGCTGGAATCGTGCAGCGCCAAATACCATCCCAACCGCAGCAAAAGCCGGTGGTAACTACCTATCTTCACTACTGGTTGGTGGTGAAGCTCGTCGTCATGGTTACGATGAAGGTATCGCACTGAGCGTCGATGGTTACCTTTCAGAAGGTGCAGGCGAGAACATCTTCGTGATTCGTAATGGCGTGCTATCAACACCACCAGCAACCAGCGCAATTCTGCCGGGTATTACTCGTGATTCGATCATGACGCTAGCAAAAGACATGGGTTATGAAATCCGTGAAGAGAACATTGCTCGTGAAGCGCTATATCTTGCCGATGAAGTCTTCATGACAGGCACAGCTGCAGAAATCGTTCCAGTTCGCAGCGTAGACAAAATTACAG
>NZ_JBFRVX010001425.1:0-522 GCF_041475345.1 Vibrio sp. 10N.222.48.A3
ATAAAGGATATCGCCCGGCTCTAAAGTTTCATCAATGATCGGTTCAAAACCTTCGATTTGACGAAGTGCAGAAGCTTGGACTGTCTCTTTGTATTGGCCAACATCTTTCGTGCCAACCTTCCACTGACGTTTACCTTGGCCTTGAATGATGAATACGTCATATTGATCAATATGGGGGCCTACGCCGCCTTCTGGTGCTGAGTAGCAGATCATTAGGTCGTCGAATAACCAGTTTGGTAAAGCTTGGAACGCTTCAGTCAGCTTATTGGCACCTTGATGCCAGTGGTTAGCCGCTTGAACGATCAATTGCCAATGTGTTTCAGTGAGTTCGCCAAATTTCTCTTCTGAGAATGGACCATGTTCTGCTGTCCATTGGTTGTTGAGGTTAGAGACAAAGCGAGAATCCACTTCTTCTTCCATCGATAAACCAGCAAGTTCTTCCGGCGAAATTGGGTCGATGAAGTTTTGGAAGCCACCTTTCAAGATGGTTGGTTTTTTATGCCAGTAGTTTTCAAGAAACTC
>NZ_JBFRVX010001426.1:0-1105 GCF_041475345.1 Vibrio sp. 10N.222.48.A3
GATTAAAATTAAATCTAGGTGGTCAAAATGGAAGCGAGCGCACGAAATTTAGACTGAAAAAAGTCGTAAAGTTATGTTAATTACAACTCTTTTCAATCGTCTTTTTCTAAAAGATTTTAAGCTGGGGATATTAATAGTTATTGGGTGAGATTTTGCGTGTGGACTATGTAGTTAACATCTACATTTGTGCCCAAACGATAAGTGTCCGTTAACGGGTTGTAGTGCAGTCCTGTAATCCCCAATTCTTGCAGCGGAGTGTTGTCTATCATCTTGATAAGTTCCGCTGGGCGAATGAACTTTTCGTGGTCGTGAGTACCTTCTGGGACAATCTTAAGTAGCTTTTCTGCACCTACTATAGCGAATAGGTAAGACTTAAAGTTACGGTTCAATGTCGAGAAGAACACATGGCCGCCCGGTTTAACCAACTTTGAACAAGCCGAGATAACCGACTGTGGGTCTGGTACGTGCTCTAGCATTTCCATGCAGGTCACCACATCGTAAGTTTGTGGGTTTTGCTCAGCATGATCTTCAATGGTGCTTTGAATGTAATCAAGCTTGGTGCCGGTTTCTAATGCATGCAGACGAGCGACTTCTAGCGGTTCTTTACCCATATCTAAACCAGTGACTAGCGCACCTTCAACGGCCATGCTCTCAGCCAAAATACCGCCACCGCAGCCAACATCGAGAACTTTTTTGCCAAATAGGCCTTCGGTTTTCTCTAGAACGTAATTTAGGCGCAGTGGGTTGATTTGATGTAGTGGCTTAAACTCGCCTTCTAGATCCCACCAGCGCGACGCCATGTCTTCGAATTTTTTGATTTCTGCTGGGTCTACGTTTTGTGATTTAGTCATAATCGGCATTTCCAAGTTAAATAATGCATCCATGAAATTGCAGGCATTATAACTTGCCTTTTCCTGCTGACCAGAAGATCTACAATTTTGCTAGTTTATTGAGTGTAAAGTGACCATGTTTCAGCAAGATATGACGCTGAGGTGCAATTTCTCATCAATAGATTGGCTACAAGGGTCACAAGATGGTAAAAGGAGAGGGAAAGTGATGCCTCCGTAGGTAAATTTGTGTTATATTTTTCGGTCTTATACGTATT
>NZ_JBFRVX010001427.1:0-1251 GCF_041475345.1 Vibrio sp. 10N.222.48.A3
GTCGTAGGGCGGTCTTGTCGGAGGATGGGAAATCACTGTTGCGCCGTGCAAGCAGTATGTTGGAACAAGCTCGCGAGCTAGAGTTGATCAGTGAACAGCTAGCGAAAGGTGTTGAGTCTGAAATTGTGGTTGCGGTTGATCACTTGTGTTGTCTTGAGCGTCTTTATCAACCGATGGCTGCATTTTTGGCGGAGAACAACACCACATCGATACAAGTGATTGAAACATCACTGTCTAAAACAACCGAACTGGTGACTCAAGAACTGGCCGATGTGGCTATCATCAACTTGCCTATTACTAATTACTCAGCAGAAGCCTTTGGTTTTACGATGATGGAGCCCGTTGTCGCAAGTTCGCACTCTTTAGCTAACGTGTCATCTATATCACTAAACCAGTTGTCGTCGCTGCCACAAATTGTGGTGCGGGACTTAGGTGCTCAAGCTAGTCAAGGCAGTAAAAAGCAAGGGAACAAAAAGGATGTAGGGTGGTTGAAGTCGAGTCAGCGCATTACGGTGGATAATTTCGATCATGCGTTTGGCGCGGTAGAGCAGGGAGTCGGTTATTGTCGACTACCAAAGCACATTGTTGAAAGTCGAGGAAGTGACAAGCTCACTGTGTTGAATGTCGAAAATGGCAGTGGGTATCACGTTCCGCTGCACCTGACTTTACCAAAAGGAGCCAAGACAGGCCCTGCTGCTAAACGTTTCTATGAGTTACTTCTTGAGTCAGTTTCAAATGCGAGCTAACGGCGACATGAACCTTGAACGATTAACGAGGCTGATTGCCGTTTAAGAACAGCGCGACACATTCGCGAGTGTAGTGAAGTCTTTCTTCTTCAGATTCTCCGCTATCGTGTCCGAAGAATCCCCAATACGCCGATTTGCCGTGAAACATCAACAACAGTTGGCGTGCTGCAATGACTGGCGAGCTTGATGTCGACAGTGTGAGATCACCAGAGTCTATTTTCGACTGCAAATAATCAGCAAGTAACTTGGTGGTTTTCTGAGGGCCAGTTTCTAAATAGATAGAGGCGATCTCTGGATGCGTATTCGCTTGGCTAATGGCATTTTGAAAGGTTTGTCTAGATTGTTCATCAAGTAATAAATCCTGAAACTTCACACCAAATTTCACCAACTCATCACCCACCGCAGCATCCATATCAAAGGCAGCAGGACTGAGTTCTCGCTCCGCACACTTGGTTTGCATGCAGGTTTCGAAAAGTTCGTCTTTGTTTTTAAAGTGAGAGTAGAC
>NZ_JBFRVX010001428.1:0-1127 GCF_041475345.1 Vibrio sp. 10N.222.48.A3
CCTACAAACCGAAGGCAGCTATACAGCAGGCGGTGGCGATACGGCACTGATGGCAACATTCGGTTTTGGTGCGTTGATTTTTATCTCTTGGTTTATGGGGTAAATCCCAATTGAATAGACTATCTGTTGCCATTTAGAAGGCAGCAGATACAAAAAGCCCGTTAGTCCGATTATTAACAGCCGGACTAACGGGCTTTCTTATTTTCTGATTACCATGGCCAAAAACTAAAAGTGCTTACTTGGTCAAATTGCCGAGCAACTGCTCACACTGCGCTTTTAGCGATTTAAGCTCATCTTCATTCATCTTAGAAAGACACAGCATTTCAACCGGAACGGTCTGCGCTTGCTCTTTGAGCTCTACCCCTGCAGGCGTCAGTGTAATAACTCGAACTCGTTCATCTTCAGCACTGCGAGTTCTAAGCACGTAACCTTTCGTTTCCAAACGCTTGAGTAGTGGCGTCAACGTACCTGAATCCAAATGCGTTTTTGCGCCTAGGGCTTTGACATTTATCTCTTTTTCTTCCCACAGCACCATCATCACAATGTACTGCAAGTAAGTAAGGTCAAGCGCTTTCAGTAAAGGTTGATACGCCCTACTCATTGCATTCGATGCACTATACAGCGCAAAACACACCTGATTATCCAGCTTTAGATAGTCATCTTGGTCGCTCATGATCACCTCACCAATAAATTAAATTGTGCACAATATACTTGCGCGCTCGAATTTTATCAATTAAGCTAGCTTTAAAATTAAGTTGCGCACAATCTAATTGCGAAAAATTATAATTAAGGACTAAAACAATGACAACACTCTACACAACTTCTGCGACTGCTACTGCGGGTCGTAACGGCCAAGTTTCTACTGATGACAATCTGCTTTCAGTAGCGTTGAGCTACCCTAAAGAGATGGGCGGAACAGGTGAAGCGACCAACCCAGAACAACTATTTGCTGCGGGTTACTCTGCGTGTTTCTCAAATGCTCTGCTTCACGTTGCAAAAGAGATGAAAATCAAAATCGCATCGGCGCCAACGACTGCAACAGTCGGTATTGGACCAAATGAAAACGGCGGCTTTGCTTTAACTGTTGCTCTATCGATTGAACTGGCTCTAGAGCAAGAACAAGCTGT
>NZ_JBFRVX010001429.1:0-1404 GCF_041475345.1 Vibrio sp. 10N.222.48.A3
TTTTTGCTTTATATAGAAGAGTAACCTTTAAAATCAGACGAATTCGACAGACTCTTCGTCTAACTGAACGCCGATTTCAAATTTCTTTTGAAGTTCATCAACCAGCTTTTGGTGAAAGGCTTCTTGAGTTCGAGAGACCTCAGCGATCGCCTTTTTAGGTAATGGCAAAGGATCCCAGTTACCATCGATGTTGTATTTACCCGTGTTGTACTTCGCCGAAAATCCTTCTTCCGACTTATCCAACTCCAACCACCAGCCCCAAAACTCACGTTCTTCTGGCGATTTTTTATCGTTCACACACACAGACAAGCAATCAAAAATATAGTGGCCTTCTTCTGATTGCGGCTCCCTTAAGTAAGGGCCTATAGCCTTTAAAACATTTAACAAGCGATAATGCGTAGGTTGTTGTGTCACTTCTGACATATTGAATCTCCATTTCAATGTTAAGAATGACGTTAATCAGAATGTTATACGTAGAAACTACGCAATTGGATTTTATAAATTATTTCTGAGTATCAGGTACTTACTTTGTACACTTTTCATGCTTAACTAATTTAGGAGAAATGTCATCTAAATAATTCATCCTCAAGCCACTTTATCGCCAATTCGAGGGATTGCTCATAACCTTGTGTAATTGATTTAGCTTTGATTTTCTTCGCTTTACCGTAATCACTGTAAATAGCAACAAGTTGGTTATCCATTGGAGGTGATACTGGGTCGCCCTCTAACGCTAATGCCAAGATAGGCACACTGGTTTTACTGTTTGACAGCAAACCTTGCACCTTGAGTGACCACGCCATCAATTGCCCAGAAAGACTATTGATATCAACAGCCCCTTTACCAAGACGCGAAGCTAACACATCTAAATGCATTTTAGGCATCTGTTTCAATTTGTCGGCATGAACAAAGATATCGTGAATTGGCGCGCCTAAAGAGATACACGCTTTAAGCTTATGCTGCTCAAGGAAAGATAATCTCACCATCGCATTGCCACCAAAGCGGAAGCCAAACAAGCCAACCTTGTGGTGATCGACCCACGGGATATTAGGCAGTTCATTCAAGACAGCTTGGTGAAGACAAGATGAGTCTTCTGTTAACGGCCAATGTGCACTGTGCCCTATCGATGGCATGTCTACCGTTAGCATGGCAATGTTCTTTGGTGCTAAGTAATCCCTAAACAAGCGCCACATATCGGTTTGCAAGCTATCTAGACCCGCGCTGACAATCACAACCGGTTGTGGTTTGTCTGTTTTGGTTAGATGCAAGTTCGCTTTGATCTTCTTGTTTTGGTATGGAATATCAATCTGTTTGACGATCAACTTCGTATGCTTAATTGCTTCAGAATAAGCTGCGTTGGCCAACACTTGAGCCTGAGCCGCCAAATTGTCGTTCTTGAGATGTGGG
>NZ_JBFRVX010001430.1:0-1033 GCF_041475345.1 Vibrio sp. 10N.222.48.A3
GCGAAGTTGAAACGCGACAGAGGCTCCTTCGGGGCGAGTCCAATACACGGCAGAGGGACTCGCCTAATACTTAGTGGGAGAATCTGCTAGTTCTATGCCAGAGGAAGACATAAGTCGTAATTGAGTGAGTGTTACCACCCAACCCTCAGATTTCTTCTTTTCGAATCAGGGCAGGTAAAGCTTTCTCTAAACTTGGGGCCAGTTCAATTAGCCCGCTTGGGGTTTTCCGACCTAGAATTAGGTTTAATTATGCCGAAAAGTTATGCAAAAAGGAGCGTATTATTTGCCTTTTGCCGTTGTAGAAGACTAAGAGCTATAAAGTTTATCACGTCTGACGTAGGCTAAGGTCGCCCTTTCACGAATTAAGGAGGGCGTTAAAGGGAGAGGTTCTAGGCGGGATCGGCGAAGTTAAGGTGAACACCGTAACAAACTGAGCATGTGTGAATGCCAAATCAAGTGATGTGTTCTGCTGGGGTTCTGAGCAAAATAGGAAAAAGAAAAAAACGACATATGAGATCGTTGATGGTTACTGTCATGGAAGCTGGCTGGGAGCAACTAATGAGAAAATAAAACACTGCTCTCAACGGATCTTGTGGGACTTCCCTTTCGATATCAACCTCTAATCCATCAAGTAACGAGCTTCAAACCTAAAGAACATGAGTACTGCTGAGGACATTTTTCTGTTGAGATGTAACCAGTTCCGCTATTGGCATGCAAGATTCCCAAATCGTCTACTAATTAGATGGAGGATGAATTTTTCGGGGAAATGTGTTCAAGACCCCAATCAGCTGTAAATCGTAGAACGATTAACAAGGATGCCGTGTTCGGCCAACGTATAACTTAGATTGGCAGAGCTCAAAGTCGTAGAGGCATACCAGCGAACACACCAAAGAAGGAGGTTAGGGCGAAGTTTTTCCATTTGAACTCAAAGTTGGCCAGAGGGCGGGATTCGTTAAAACTCTCTTCTGTACATACATTATTACTGCGCTTTTCTAAATTTTTCATTATAAATTATAAATTAATTATTATAAAA
>NZ_JBFRVX010001431.1:0-1150 GCF_041475345.1 Vibrio sp. 10N.222.48.A3
AGGTTGTCGTGGTGAAGGCGGTATCATCGTCAACAAGAACGGCTATCGTTACCTGCAAGATTACGGCATGGGCCCTGAAACTCCAGTGGGCGAGCCGAAAAACAAATACATGGAACTGGGTCCTCGTGACAAAGTTTCTCAAGCATTCTGGCACGAGCAGCAGAAAGGCAACACCATCAAGCACCCGCTTGGTGATGTCGTACACCTTGACCTTCGCCACCTTGGTGAAGAGTACCTGCAAGAGCGTCTTCCGTTTATCTGTGAGCTTGCAAAAGCGTACGTAAACGTTGACCCAGCAAAAGAGCCAATCCCAATTCGTCCAACCGTTCACTACACCATGGGTGGTATTGAAACCAACGGTACGTGTGAAACTCGCATTAAAGGGCTATTCGCTGTTGGTGAGTGTGCTTCAGTTGGCCTACATGGCGCAAACCGCCTAGGGTCTAACTCTCTTGCTGAATTCGTAGTTTTCGGCCGCGTAGCCGGTGAACAAGCCGTGAAACGCGCAGCTGAATTCAAAGGCTGGAACGAAGAGTCTATTGCTAAGCAAGTGAAAGCGGTTGAAGATCGCATCGCTGGCATCTTGGCTCAAGAAGGCGATGAGAACTGGGCTGATATCCGTACTGAAATGGGTCACACCATGGAAGCGGGTTGTGGTATCTACCGTCAAGAAGACTTGATGCAAGAAACCATCGACAAAATCACTGAACTGAAAGCTCGCTACAAGAAGATCAGCATTAAAGACAAAGGCAAAGTGTTCAACACTGACCTACTTTACGCTATCGAAGTGGGTTACGGCCTTGAAGTTGCCGAAGCGATGGTTCACTCAGCGATCCTTCGTAAAGAGTCTCGCGGTGCACACCAACGTCTAGACGACAACTGCACAGAACGTGATGACGTGAACTTCCTGAAACATTCTCTATCTTTCTACAACGAAGATGCAGCACCAACTATCGACTACAGCGGCGTTAAGATTACTAAATCTCAACCTAAAGCTCGTCTATACGGTGAAGCAGCCGAGAAAGCCGCTGCTGCTGAAAAAGCGGCAGAAGAGAATGCGAAGAAGAGCGAAGAGGAGCAAGCATAATGTCAGCGAATCGAATCCAAAAAATTGAAATCCTGCGTTATGACCCTGAGCACGATGCAGAAC
>NZ_JBFRVX010001432.1:0-668 GCF_041475345.1 Vibrio sp. 10N.222.48.A3
ACTATGGATCTCGCCTTTGACCGCCAGCATATCTGGCATCCTTATACATCAACGTTGACACCTCTGACCTGCTACCCAGTCACTAACGCAGACGACGTTTACCTAGAATTAGAGGGCGGAAAACGAATTATTGATGGTATGTCCTCTTGGTGGTCAACCATCCACGGCTACAATCATCCAGAGCTCAATGCTGCAGCTCACAGCCAAATCGATAAGGTTTCGCATGTTATGTTTGGAGGTATCACCCACCAGCCTGCTATCGATTTATGTAAGAAACTTTTGAACCTAGCACCAAATAATCTCGAGCACGTATTCTTGGCTGATTCAGGTTCAGTAGCCGTAGAGGTTAGTCTCAAGATGGCTCTCCAATACTGGCACGCTAAAGGGCAACCTCGTTCAAAATTCCTCACGTTGAGAGATGGTTACCACGGTGATACCTTTGCGGCAATGTCAGTGACCGATCCTGATAACTCAATGCATAGTCTCTACAAAGGCTTTTTGCCTGAGCACGTCTTTGCCGATTCACCAAAAACTGGCTTCTGGGATGAGTGGAACTCAAGTGACATCGATAGCTTTCGAGAAAAGCTAACGGTCCACCACAAAGAAGTGGCAGCTGTGATCTTAGAACCAATCGTTCAAGGCGCTGGCGGCATGCGCATCTACCACCC
>NZ_JBFRVX010001433.1:0-979 GCF_041475345.1 Vibrio sp. 10N.222.48.A3
AACCTCTTTAACACGATCACCAAGGTAAGCTTGAGTGCGATCAACAACAGACTTGAACTCTTCTTCCGTCTCTTTTTGCTTCTCTTTCTCTTCTTCACCTTCAAACTTGCTTAGATCTAAGCCTGCTTTTGTGATCGACTGGAACTGCTTACCGTCGAAGTCAGTTAGGTAATTCATCACATACTCATCGATACGATCGTACATTAGAACCACTTCAATGCCTTTTGCTTTGAACTGCTCCAAGTGTGGGCTGTTCTTAGCCGCGGCATAGCTGTCTGCCGTTAGGTAATAAATCTTGTCTTGGCCTTCTTTCATACGTTCAACGTAAGAAGCGAGGCTGATGGTTTGCTCAACAGAATCCTCTTCCGTTGATGAGAAACGAAGTAGACCTGCGATTTTTTCTTTGTTCGCCATGTCTTCAGCAGGGCCTTCTTTCAGTACTAGGCCGAACTCTTTCCAAAACTCCAAGTACTTGTCGTTGTCATTCTTCGCCATGCGCTCAAGCATAGTGAGTACACGCTTGGTACATGCGCCACGAAGAGACTGAGTTACCTTATTATCTTGCAGGATTTCACGAGACACGTTCAGTGGTAAATCGTTTGAATCAATCAAGCCGCGAACGAAACGCATGTAAGATGGCATGAACTGCTCTGCATCATCCATGATGAATACGCGCTGTACATAAAGCTTAAGGCCGCTCTTATGGTCACGATTCATCATATCCCAAGGTGCTTTAGCTGGGATGTAAAGTAGGCTTGTGTAGTCGTTCTTACCTTCAACTTTGTTATGGCTCCACGTTAGTGGATCAGCAAAGTCGTGAGATACGTGCTTGTAAAACTCTTGGTACTCTTCTTTCTCGATATCAGACTTGTTACGAGTCCAAAGCGCTTGAGCCTTGTTAATCTGCTCCCAATGCTTCTCTTCGGTGTCTTTACCTTCGTCATCTTTCACCGCTGTGAAGATAGAGACAGGGATACCG
>NZ_JBFRVX010001434.1:0-881 GCF_041475345.1 Vibrio sp. 10N.222.48.A3
TGATTAAGAACACCTTTGAAACGACACCAGAGCACGTTCTGTCTGCTTATAAAGATAACGCAGCGGTAATGACAGGTTCTGAAGTGGGTCGTTTCTTCCCAGATCCAGAAACTCGCCAGTACAACTACCACCAAGAAAAAACACATATCTTGATGAAAGTTGAAACGCACAACCACCCAACGGCAATCTCTCCATGGCCGGGTGCATCAACAGGTTCAGGCGGTGAAATCCGCGATGAAGGCGCAACTGGTATTGGCGGTAAGCCAAAAGCGGGCCTGGTTGCTTTCTCTGTATCTAACCTTAAGATCCCGAACTTCGTTCAACCTTGGGAAACTGACTTTGGTAAGCCAAGCCGTATCGTTACTGCTCTGGATATCATGCTTGAAGGTCCTCTTGGTGGCGCAGCATTCAACAACGAATTTGGTCGTCCAAACCTGTTAGGTTACTTCCGTACTTACGAAGAGAAAGTAAACTCTCACGCAGGTGAAGAAGTACGTGGTTACCACAAACCAATCATGCTGGCTGGTGGTCTTGGTAACATTCGTGATGATCACGTTCAGAAGAAAGAGATCCCAGTAGGTGCAAGCCTGATCGTTCTTGGTGGTCCTGCGATGAACATCGGCCTTGGTGGCGGTGCTGCATCTTCAATGGATTCTGGTTCTTCTTCTGAAGACTTAGATTTTGCTTCTGTACAACGTGAAAACCCAGAGATGGAGCGTCGTTGTCAGGAAGTTATCGACCGTTGTTGGCAGCTTGGTGATGCGAACCCGATCGCATTCATCCACGATGTAGGCGCGGGCGGTATCTCTAATGCACTTCCTGAGCTAGTAGACGACGGTGAGCGTGGCGGTATCTTTAACCTACGTGACGTGCCAAACGAT
>NZ_JBFRVX010001434.1:1593-1961 GCF_041475345.1 Vibrio sp. 10N.222.48.A3
CGTGACGTGCCAAACGATGAGCCGGGCATGAGCCCACTTGAGATCTGGTGTAACGAATCTCAAGAGCGTTACGTAATGGCGGTTGCTGATAAAGACATGGCAACATTCGACGCGATTTGTAAACGTGAACGCGCACCTTACGCAGTGGTTGGTAAAGCAACAGAAGAACGTGATCTGAAACTAGAAGATTCACACTTCGACAATACGCCAATCGACATGCCAATGGACATCCTATTAGGTAAAACACCTAAGATGCACCGTGACGCGAAGACGCTAAAAGCAAACAATCCTGCGATTGACCGTTCTGGTATCGAACTAAACGAAGCGGTTGACCGTATTCTTCGCCTACCAACAGTGGCAGAGAAAAC
>NZ_JBFRVX010001435.1:0-1970 GCF_041475345.1 Vibrio sp. 10N.222.48.A3
ATTCTAAGCCGCTCGAATTCTGCTTGTGCTTGTTGCAGTAGCTCTCTAGAAAGCCTTGGTCTTCCAGCTTTTTGACTAAGCTGTGCAAGCGCTGAGAATCGATGCTTATCGACAAACCAAGCAATGGTTCGCCATTTACAGGTAAGGCTTCACACTCCAATGGCATTGGCACGCCTACCACAAGATAATCACCAGCAGCGTAAGTAACGGGTCTATCGCCAATATAGATGTTCTTTTTGCCCTGCCCGAGCATGATAATACCCGACTGGTAAGTGAATGGCTGACGTTGATTCCCGCCACTGCTTCTATACAACCACACACCGCCAATTTCAGTTTCTCTGATCCCTTCGAGATCATCCCAACCTTTGTGTTCTACATAAGACTGTAACAACTGCGCGAGTGTTTTCATAAGTGGCGACTTTCCATTCCAAGTGCTAAGAGTAAGTAAGCTAAAGCAGAGAAAGAATATCAACTTTGTAGAAATAGGCAATTTATTTGGAGAATCAGCTCTTCATCACCCTAGATTACTGTACTAATATGCAAATATAGAAATTGAGCAATCAAATAAAATAACAAATTGAGCTTTACACAAGGAATCTCTAATGCAATTCACTTATGTTAACCCTACAGTTATCCACTTCGGCCAAGGCCAAATCAACGCTATCAACCAAGCGGTTGATACTTCGAAGAAAGTACTAGTCATCTACGGTGGCGGTTCAATCAAAAGCAACGGTGTTTACGACCAAGTTGTCGCTTCTCTAAAGGATCACGCTTGGATTGAGTTCGCTGGTGTTGAAGCTAACCCAACCAAAGAGACGCTAGATAAAGCCGTCGCTCTTGTTAAAGAAGAAAACGTAGAGTTCATTATCGCTGTTGGCGGTGGTTCAGTAATCGACGGTTCTAAGTACGTTGCTGCGGCAGCTAAATACGACGGCGACGGTTGGGATATCCTAGCGGGCAAACACCAAGTTACTGAAGCAACCCCTATTGGTGCTGTACTGACACTCCCTGCGACAGGTTCTGAATCTAACATGGGTGCTGTAATCACTCGTAAAGAGACTCAAGAGAAACTGGCGTTCATGAACCCTGCAGTACAACCTAAGTTCGCGGTTATGGACCCAGACGTAATGAAGTCTCTGCCAGAGCGCCAACTGATCAACGGTCTAGTTGATGCGTGGGTTCACGTATGTGAGCAATACATCACAATGCCAACAGACGCGATGGTTCAAGACGGTTACGCAGAAACACTGCTTAAGAACCTACTTGTACTGGGTAAGCAATACGACGAGCGTGACAACGACGCATGGCGTGCAAACCTAATGTGGACTGCAAACCAAGCGCTTAACGGCCTGATTGGTACTGGCGTTCCTCAAGATTGGGCAACACACATGATTGGCCACGAATTCACAGCACTATGGCACGTAGACCACGCACGTTCTCTTGCGATTGTTCAACCTTCACTACTTCGTAATCAAATCGAAGCGAAGCGTGGCAAGCTAGAGCAAATGGGTCGCAACGTATTTGGCCTAGAAGCGGGTGCTGATTTAGCCGAGCGCACTATTGCTGCAATCGAAGCCTTCTACCACAGCCTAGACGTTGCAACTATGTTCGACGGTTACGAAGCAACGAAAGCGGCAGCAATCGACAACGTTGTTGCTCAACTTGAATCACACGGTTACCTAGAGCTTGGCGAGAACAAAGCAATCACGCCTCAGAAAACACGCGAGATTCTAGAGTCTGCAATTCAATAACAGTCAAAATTAGAGCAAGGAAAACAAGGTTCTAAAGAAAATCACCATAATCTAAAAATTTATTCCGTGAAACTGAACCAAATTCTTTGCCTTTGCGTATATCCTCAAGCAGCGTCCAAATCAGGCGCTGCTTTTTAATTAGCCCTACAAGATGCTATTAAATTCTCATAAGTCCTTAATTTAATGTGCAATCATATTTCTATATTGTTAAGGTAAACC
>NZ_JBFRVX010001436.1:0-1539 GCF_041475345.1 Vibrio sp. 10N.222.48.A3
GTCGTTCGCTTGTAATTCACCAATTGTACCACGTCACCTTGAAGGCGGCTTTCTGTACAGTTTGCAATCGTTACTAAGTGACCTGATGAATTCGCTGCGCTATCCATTTTGCAATGGTTTATTTTATTTTTTGAAGAGGCTTTGGTTAGAGAAAACTCTTCACTTCCTACGGTAACTTTGACATCACTTCTATTTAATACGACTTGAACACTTGTTGTTGTGTCTTCGACGCCATAGTCTTGTATCGTCAAGCCAGTTTCAATTAAAGGTTTAGCTTGGATCTTATACTTACTATTGGAGCTGTAAGATGAATGAATTACATCTTTGTTTGAGTTATAGATCGTCGCAGGTTTGTCTGACGTGGCTGCGAAGACGTAAGATTTCGTTGCGGGGTCGAGTTTCCCATTGAGCTTTATGTAAGTGATTAACTCGTCTCTATTTGATACATTGAAACGCTTAAATAGAAGTGTGGAGACATGGTCGAGCACATAGACACTGCTTCTTACGTGGTTTTCAACGGCTACAGCTTTCAGACTATCACTAACAACGTCTAACAGGTTGTTGTTCAAAAGGCTGTTTTTAGGAGTGTAATTTGCTCGTAGGTCTTTTGTAACACCCGTCATTACAGACGCCAAACCATACTTAGATACTTCAGCAGGAGTCATATAATGCATTCCTTGAGCCGGAGCAGCTTTCAGTGTAAACCAGTAGAAGCCGCTCGGATCTGGTAATCCCATCTTTTTATAATAATCAATGTAGGGTTTATGCTCACTATGACCAACAGGCAATGAAGCCCCTTGTAAAGACCCTTGTGCCCATGAGTGAACGCCTAATCGAGCACCTGGTTCAATCGTTCTTTTCACACCCGCAGCGAAAAGGTCAGTTCCCCCCGAAGCGACATGTCCAATAGAGCTAATGTACGTGTTTAATTTTTTCGCTCTTACTTTGTACGCTAGTTGAATGTTGGCATCATCATTCATAGAGCCACCCATATCGATGAAGTTCAGCGTTTTTGTATTCGGGTGAGCTTTGATCATATCGTCAAATGCTTTGGGGCTACCACTACATGCAACGCCATTGACACTCGCTATTGTACCCTTAATCTTGAAGGTTAAGGCTGTATCCCCTTGTAAGGGTTGCGAACATTTAGAGATAAATACCACTGGCTTTTGCGTTGGCTTAACTGTTGGTTTTTTCGCGGGAGTCGATGAGCCTCCTCCGCCACATCCAGTTAAAGTGATTAGTAGAGCTGCAGATAAAATGCTTGTTTTCATTGGGGTCCCTAAAAATTTATATTCACAAATTAATTAGTAAGAAGAATAATTTATACAGGACATCAATACTGTATGACTTTGTCAGGTGTTCATTACATAAAATTACAGTGCTTAACTATATGATTTGTTGATTTGTTGATTTGTTATCTTCGCGTCTAACCGCTTTTGAATCGAGAATACGCAGGAGAATTTGTGGGTGGGGAAGGGAGGTTGTGGGTAACGGAAATAATCTCGGGGAATAAAAAAACCTCCGTATATACGGAGG
>NZ_JBFRVX010001437.1:0-603 GCF_041475345.1 Vibrio sp. 10N.222.48.A3
TAAACGGTAAAGAAGCGGTTGAGAAAGCGAAAAAGCTAAGACCTGACGTAATTACCATGGACATCGAGATGCCTGTCATGGACGGTATTACTGCCGTTCGTGAAATTATGGCTGCGTCTCCGACGCCTATTTTGATGTTTTCATCGCTAACGCATGATGGTGCAAGAGCAACGTTAGATGCGTTAGATGCGGGTGCTCTAGATTTCTTACCTAAGAAATTTGAAGACATCGCTCGTAACCGTGACGATGCTGTCGCATTGCTTCAGCAGCGCGTGATTCAGATTGCTGCAAAACGCGCGTTTATGCGACGCACTCCTGTTGCGCCAAGAGCTACCGCAACAGCTACGGCGTCAACATCAGCGCCATTGCGCCAATCTATTTCAGCAACAGCCCCTGCTGCTAAACCAGCGGTTGCTTCAACCGCGAAATTCAGAGCTTCGGGTAAAAAGTATCAATTAACTGCAATTGGTACTTCTACTGGTGGGCCAGTTGCACTACAGAAAATTTTGACACGCATCCCTGCCAGCTACCCGCATCCGATTGTGTTAGTGCAGCATATGCCAGCAACGTTCACCGCTGCTTTTGCTAGCCGCTTGAATACCT
>NZ_JBFRVX010001438.1:0-1339 GCF_041475345.1 Vibrio sp. 10N.222.48.A3
TTATCATCAACACCACGGCCACTTAACCAAAGTTGTTTCGCACCTTTAAAGGCGAGATCTTGATTACCTTGTTCATAATTAGCGCGGTAATAGATACATTGATATTTTTCACCAACAGGCTCTTGGGTTTGAAACTCAAGGATCGTCTTCCACTGTTTTTGAGCCGCCAATAAATCTAAATAAGGCGCTCGTATACGATTGGAAAACGGCAGTGCTGTGTTCTCTTCAATAAAAGCATCCACCTCGCTTGGCGTTCGATCACCTAAGCCCAGTAAAAAGGCGCGATAGTCAGTGTAAGGTGTTAACGGGTATGTTTGAATTTTGTTACGAAGTGCTGAATAAGCTTTTAGATCACGGTTGTCTAAAACCTCTTGCGCTCTGTCATAAACATCACGCTGCATTTCAAGCTCGGAAGCATTGCTGGCCATAGCCATTGGAGCCTGTGAAAATGAAAACAAAATTGCCGATGCAGCGACAGCAATTTTCGTATTACCAATGCGGAAAAACATTCGCTCTTTCCTTAGTGCGTGTATGAATACGTGAAGTCTATTTACGCCCGACATCACATCAAATGTAAAGAGTTTGAGTGTAAATATTGTTAATATTTAACACATCGCCTCGAAAGCTTATTAAATATAGTTTTAATGACCAATGTGACAATAATAGGTGAGGATTAGTTCAAGAATGGCTTTTCTGTCCTAGGAGTAACATCTTTGAGGATATTGGTATAAAATAGCAAACAATTTTGAACAATAATTAGGATCGATCGGCAATGGCTGAATACGTATATACCATGTCTCGGGTGAGCAAAACTGTTCCACCTAAGCGTCAAATTCTTAAAGACATTTCTCTTAGCTTTTTTCCTGGCGCTAAAATCGGTGTTTTGGGTCTAAATGGTTCAGGTAAATCTACCCTACTACGTATCATGGCTGGTATTGATACTGATATTGATGGTGAAGCACGTGCACAACAAGGTCTAAAAGTAGGTTACCTACCTCAAGAACCTGTACTAGACGAATCAAAAACCGTTCGTGAAATCGTAGAAGAAGCGGTTTCAGATGTTGCTGACGCACTTAAGCGCATCGACGCAGTATATGCCGCTTACGCAGAACCTGATGCAGATTTCGATGCATTGGCGAAAGAGCAAGGTGAGCTTGAAGCTCTGATTCAGGCGAAAGACGGTCACAACCTAGAGACAGCTCTAGAGCGTGCAGCTGACGCACTTCGCCTTCCTGAGTGGGATGCGAAAATCGAATTCCTATCAGGTGGTGAACGTCGTCGTGTTGCTATCTGTCGTCTACTTCTTGAGAAGCCAGACATGCTGCTTCTTGATGAACCA
>NZ_JBFRVX010001439.1:0-2313 GCF_041475345.1 Vibrio sp. 10N.222.48.A3
AGGTCAACACGCCCTAGTGTGAGCAGTCCTTTACTTCGTTTATTGACCAACTGTCATATTCAACTATTTTTTAATTTCGCTCTCGAAATAAATGAACTAATGACTCAGATCAACTTAATTGTGTTCATTTGGTGCTTTTTGTAAAACAAAAGTTGAAAGATTCAAAAATTATTGAATAATGGGCTTAACTAAAATTGAAGTAAACACTTCATCCAATTCGTACTGAAACAGGATCCATATCCAATGTCTAATTCGTTTGTTCTGGTTATTAACTCGGGTAGTTCATCCCTAAAATTTGCTGTTATTGATTCTGTTTCTGGTGAAGCCGTATTGAGTGGCTTAGGGGAGTGTTTTGGTCTTGAAGATGCTCGTATGAGCTGGAAGTATCAAGGTCAGAAAACTGAAATTGCCATTCAAGGTGAAGATAACCACCACAAAATTGCCATTGGCAAACTGGTTGGATTGATGGAAGATCTAGGCTTCACTGCTGATATAGTGGCTATCGGGCACCGTATCGTTCACGGCGGCGAGAAGTTCACTCAAACGGTTCGTATTACTGAAGAAGTAACGAGTGAGATTGAGAGCCTATCTGACCTAGCTCCACTTCATAACCCTGCAGGTGCTATTGGTATCCGCGCTGCGATTGAAGCTTTCCCTTCTTTACCTCAATTTGCTGTATTTGATACGGCTTTCCACCAAACAATGCCACAACGTGCATTTACTGGTGCAATCGCAAAAGAACTATACACAGACTTCGGTGTTCGTCGTTACGGTTTCCACGGTACGAGCCACTACTTCGTTAGCCGTGAAGCTGCGAAAATGGTCAACAAGCCAGTTGAACAAGCTAGCTTCATCTCTGTTCACCTAGGTAACGGTGCATCTGTATGTGCTATCAAAGACGGTAACAGTGTTGATACGTCAATGGGCTTCACACCGCTTTCTGGCCTTATGATGGGCACACGTTGTGGTGATTTAGATCCAGGTATCATCGAATACCTACTTAAAAAAGGTTGGTCACAAGAGCAAGTCTTTAATTCTCTAAACAAGGAGTCTGGCTTCCTTGGCGTGTCTGGTCTTACGAGCGATGCTCGTGGCATCCTAGAAGCGATGGAAGAGGGCCACGAAGGCGCTAAGCTTGCTTTCGAGGTGTTTACTTACCGCGTTGCTAAATACGTTGCTTCTTACCTTGCAACGCTAGACTCTTTAGACGGCATCATCTTCACTGGTGGTATCGGTGAGAACTCTCTACCAATTCGCCGTGAGATCCTAAGCAACCTTAAGATTCTTGGTTTTGTTGAAGACGTTGCAGGCAATGAAGCCGCTCGCTTTGGCGCAGAAGGTATCATCGCTAAATCAGAGATGTTAGACGCAGTAGCAATGGTTATTCCAACGAACGAAGAGTTCGTGATTGCTCAACAGTCGGTAGAACTTCTGTAATAGAGTTTAAGAAAATCAGATAATGAAAAGCGAGCCCAAGTGGCTCGCTTTTTTTATTTTCTTGTTCGGGATGAGTTGTAGTAGATCTGCTTGTTACCTGTCTTCTCTATTCGTTATCGAAGGAGAAAAAAGGCTACTAATGTAGCCTTAGAGTCATCTTGTATCGAAGCCCGCATCACTCGAGGGTGATACGCGCTATGACGATGTCGTAAGTTATGTCGTTTTGAGGGGAATGCTCGTTAGTTGAATTCCCCGTTTCTGCGAGAACGCTAAAAGACGAGAGTATGGCATGCCTTCTTTGCTAATCATGTTTGTCAGTCAACATAGGCTACTGAGCTTGGTTCTTTGTAGATACAATCAACTCCAGTTACATTTCCGTTGCCGTCTTGATACTGTGCATAAACTTTCCACAAGCCATTTTTCCTCTCCCCTAAAACAGTAACCCGGGTATTATTCCCATAAGTAGTACCGTTAGAGCCATTCCCTTTACCGAAAGACACTTGAAACTCCTTTTTTATCGCTTGCTGTATTTTTGCTCCATCAAAGTCCCTATTTGGCTGAACATGCAAAAACTCAAGCCCGCCTCCTTTCCCCGGTCGGATAGCAAACGTACAACCTGTTAATTGAGTGGTAACAAGGAAGTTTGCAGAATCATAGTGGGTGACTTTAGAAATGGACTCAGGCTTAAGTTGTTCAAACTGAGATACCGGTATGTGGATGCATTGAAGAGCTTTAGCGCTACTTGATAGCGCCGTTTTAGATAAGCGCAAACGCATCTCTGGCATTTGAACACCTTGATTGATACCAAGCGCCGTATCTCCGAGGCTATATAAATAAAAGGTAAGTGCTCCTTTTGATTGGCCAGCACTACTAATG
>NZ_JBFRVX010001440.1:0-559 GCF_041475345.1 Vibrio sp. 10N.222.48.A3
CCACTGGCGATCCCACCGCTTAATCCGATAATGATTGCCATGATTAAATCCCTAGTACAGAAGTGAAATACCAACCCATGATGTCATTGCCCCACATCAAACTTACCCAACCCGCAATCGCCAGGTAAGGTCCAAATGGGAACGCTTTATCTATACCTTGCTGTTTCAGGCGAAGCTGAGTTAATCCGAAAACAAGGCCGACAAGCGAAGATAAAAGGATGATCATCGGCAGATGTTGCCACCCCAGCCATGCACCTAATGCGGCTAGGAGTTTGAAGTCTCCATATCCCATGCCTTCTTTGCCTGTTAGTAGCTTGAACAACCAATAAACAGACCACAAAGCTAGATAGCCAGCCATTGCGCCAACGACGGAATCTTGAAGCGATACAGGACTGATGTTAAACAGTGCCAAAGCGATACCAGACCAAACCAAAGGTAAGGTGATTTGATCAGGTAACAGCATGGTATCTAGGTCGATAAAGGTTGCGGCAATCAATGCAAAGGTGAAAAAAATCAAAGCAATGGCGTAGTAACTGAAACCAAAGTGGCTAGCCACTAC
>NZ_JBFRVX010001441.1:0-2780 GCF_041475345.1 Vibrio sp. 10N.222.48.A3
CTACGAGACTTAGTAAGTTCTAGCTTTTCTAGCAACGCAGAAGAGAGGTTCGTTTGCGTGACGTATCCCGCTTGTCTTGGGAATGAATCCGTCAAGCGCACAGAAAAGTCGACACGATTGACCTGTGTGTTTGGAAAGTAGGTCAGTGATGTTAGGCAGTCATATGGAACCCAGACGCTCTGACCTGGCTCGACGGCATACTCTTGTTTGCCCAGCTTAATCAAAACCAAACCACTTTGAACCGATACAAGGCTATGCTTAAGTACTTTTTTGCGTGGTGTAATCACCAGGTGTGAAAAGTAAGCCGATGTATATTCAATAGCGAAGTTCATAGATAGTACCTTAGTCTTGGGGCGTCAAGATTACCGTTAATCTTAAAGAATGCCAATAATAACAGGGCATTTTCGATGTTTCTGGTCTGACCTTGTCAAAAGTATGGGCTCTGTAGCTGCGATAAGTCAAAACAACGCGTAGAATGAGCCAGCTTTTTATTATATGAATGAAAAAATGACCTCTCCAACCGATCCATATGTTGATATTCGTCCTTACGGCGATGATGAAATTCCAGCGGCACTAAACCGTCTTATTAATGATGAAGAATTTATCAGTGCGATCTTGCACTATCGTTTTTCAAACCATGCGTCTTGGTTCAAAGCGTTAATGAGCCCGATCTTGCGAGTGTACTTGAAAATGAAATGGAGCAAGCTGACTAGCGTTGAATCCATTCAGATCGAAGTGAAAAAGTACTTACGCGATACGCTCGCTAAAACCACCAAAGGGGTGACATACACGGGTTTAGAGTCACTGGATGCGAACCAAGCGTACCTGTTTGTATCAAACCATCGTGACATTGCTATGGATCCAGCGTTAGTTAATTACGCTTTGCATCTGAAAAATCATCAAACTTGCCGTATTGCCATTGGTGATAACCTACTAAAGAAGCCATGTGCGACTGAATTGATGCGTCTGAACAAAAGCTTCATCGTAAAGCGTTCTCTAAAAGGGCCACGTGAAATGATGAAAGCGCTTGGACAATTGTCTTCGTATATTAAGCACTCTCTAGAAACAGGTAACTCTATTTGGATCGCTCAGAAAGAAGGTCGTGCAAAAGACGGCAATGACTTCACAGAGCCAGCAATTCTGAAGATGTTCCATGTTGAAGGGCGTAAGCAAAAAATCGTATTTCCTGAGTACGTGAAATCATTGAAGATCGTTCCTGTGGCTATTTCATACGAAAACGATCCATGTGACACAGCGAAAGCAATAGAGCTTTTTGAAAAAGACGTAAACGGCAGTTACGAAAAGGGTGAGTTTGAAGATATCGAAAGTATCATTCAAGGCATCATCGGTAATAAAGGGCGTGTTCATGTTGGTTTTGGTCAGGTTATTGACCAAGATTTCGATACACCTGAAGCACTTGCTCAAGAGATTGACCGCCAGATCCACGACAACTACAAACTATTTCCTGTGAACTTATTGGCTGCAGAAAAAGAAGACGAGTCGATTACCGCTGCGGTGAAGCAAGAGTTTGAAGATAAACTATCGAGTTTGCCACAAGGTGCTCGCCAGTACTTGATCGATAGCTATGCGAACCCAGTGAAGAATATTGGTTAACGAGCGTTAGCAAACAAGTTCGTTGATTGAATTGAAAAAGGAGCCTTAGGCTCCTTTTTTGTATCGGCGTGCCTGTGTTTTTCTCTAAAAGCCAAAGCCAAAGCCAAAGCTAAAAAAACAATCAACCAAATAATCAATTAATCGAAATGAAGATTAGCGAGCAACCGCGCCACCAAGATCTAAATTGGTTGGCCACGTGGTAATCGTGTTACCACCTAGATAGATATTGCCTTTGACCGTCATGGTATCGGGGAATGCAGTAATTGCAGATCCGCCAATATATAAATCGCCATCAACCACTATCCCGTTTGGCAGCTCGGTTAAAGGAGTACGGATCACGCTTAGGTCTCCTTTCACTCTAAAGCCGTTGGGAAGCCGTATTAGGGGGGTATCTGTGAGGTTGATGAATCCACCCACTCTCACACCTTTTGGCCAACGGGTAATCTTACTTCCTATCAAGTCGGCGTAGCCTTTTATTTTTACGCCCGATGGAACTCTGGCTAGTAGGCTGTTACCGCCTTTAAGGCTTCCGTTAACTTCTAACCCTTTCGGAAGGCGAGTGATTGCGGTGTTTTCTATATTTAAATTGCCATCGACGACCAATCCTGTCGGTAGCGATGTATAGGGCTTATTTCGTAAATATAAGTTTCCGTAATTATCCAGATGGTTCAATATTTGATACTGATCGAGTGGTTCTGCAGTCACATTTGTTATGGTTAAAGAACCAATAATAAGTACAATTATTCGGAGCATAACAAGCTTCTTATTACGATAGACGTTAACACTATAATGAAAAAATTATTCTCGCATAGTGTTTTACTCATTTGTTGGTCGGTAAAAAAGAATAGAACACAATGAAAGGCGAATCTGTGATTGAAATAAAGCGTCAAATTCTAAAAGGCTTTGTGATTGTAACTTCTGTATTTTGTTCAGTATCAGCGAATGCTAATAAAATAATATCAACGCCCGCTAAGGCTGCAGTCGTCGTCACTCAGAGTGGTTCACAGCAACGAGTTTGTTATTATGATGATAAGGCCTATAGCCTAGGTGCGGTCGTTGAAGTTTCAGGAGTGTTGATTCGATGTGCTGCCGAAAATGATTTTGAGACCAATGGTGCTCTAGGCTGGATTGAGATTATAAAAAAAGACGAGAAATAAACTCGTCTT
>NZ_JBFRVX010001442.1:0-631 GCF_041475345.1 Vibrio sp. 10N.222.48.A3
AAGAATCAATGAAGTATGTTAAAGGCAAAGATGTGCTTAACTGTTTCTCATACACTGGCGGATTTGGTCTTTACGCACTGAAAGGCGACGCAAAACGTGTAATCAACGCAGATGTGTCTCAATTAGCTCTTGATACAGCTAAGTTCAACGCGGAACTCAATGAATTTGATATCTCGAAAAAGCGTGCTGTATTCCTAAACGCAGACGTATTTAAACTACTTCGTGAATACCGAGATCAAGGCACTAAGTTTGATGTCGTTATCATGGATCCACCAAAGTTCGTTTCAAGCAAAAACAACCTAACATCAGGTGCTAACGGCTACAAAGATGTAAACATGCTTGCAATGCAAATCCTAAATCCTGGTGGAACACTACTCACCTACTCTTGTTCAGGTTTAATGGGTGCTGATTTATTCCAAAAAATCATCGCTGACGCTGCACTAGACGCAGGCAGAACAGTAAAATTTGTCGAGCGCTTCGAGCAAGCCGCTGACCACCTAACAGATACAGCGTACCCTGAAGGCTTCTACCTAAAAGGCTTCGCCTGTAAAGTGTTGTAACTGTAAGGTGTTTCACCTCAATGTAAGGTCTTCTTAAGCGCGATTACTTTACTAAATTAAGATATAAAAAA
>NZ_JBFRVX010001443.1:0-353 GCF_041475345.1 Vibrio sp. 10N.222.48.A3
AATGTAGGCTTTGTCGGTAACTGCTTTGCCTTTGAACTCAAAACCCTCACCTTCTTTCTTGTCTAAGAAAGCCAATGACAGTTGGTCTGAGTTGCCGAAGGTTAGATCTAAACGGCCGTTTTGCAGATCCAGATACACTTCATCTTGCCCTGTGTAACGCTTAATGTTGGCAACACTGCCAAACTTATCCGTTACGTAGCGATCGTGAATCGTACCTTGCTGAACACCGATGGTTTTGCCCGTTAAGCCAGCCTCATCAACGCTGAACTCCGCGCTTTTAGCAGCAACAAACACGGCTGGTGTTTGGTAGTACTTATCAGTAAATAAGATTTTACGCTTACGCTCTTCAGTAA
>NZ_JBFRVX010001444.1:0-508 GCF_041475345.1 Vibrio sp. 10N.222.48.A3
GTAAGAAACCGTTCCGTAAAAATGATTAAAAGCATAGTAAGCGTACGAAGCTCACCATGCCATTAAATAATTACTCTTCACAAAGCGCTTCAAAACGATCTAAGCCGCGTAGCATCTCAAAATCTGGCTCTTCAGCTAGCAACTCTCGCATTGAGCCACTGGCTTCGATAGAGCGCTCTAAGTCGTCGATTGCCTGACCTTCAGCACCTAATCTTGCATACGAACAAGCTCGTTGGTACAAGGCGTGAGCATTTTGATCATCCACTTCCAATACACGGTTACATAAGCTCATTGCCCAATGGTATTCCTGCATGTCCATTGCGGCATCAGCTTTATAAGTGAGCGCCTCTAAATCACCAGGGCGGACTTTTAAGATCTCATCGTAAATTTCAATTTTTTGCTCGGCGGTTTGAGCATTTTGCGCTCTCAACCATAAGTTGTGTATTTCATTGATGATTTCAATTTCTCGGTTGTTCTCTGAGATAATTCGAGTCTTACGCTTTAGATC
>NZ_JBFRVX010001445.1:0-1049 GCF_041475345.1 Vibrio sp. 10N.222.48.A3
AGGTGGAATACTAAAATAGAACTCATCTTGAATGAGAAAGCTCTGGACTATCTGAAAGGTGACTCGAAGTTTATAGTAAGAAAACTTAAGAATTTATGTGGACCTTTACCAATCGAAGTAGAGTTTCAATGTGGATCTAGCTTCAAAGAGTCTGTCAGTTTGCCTAAGTGGAAAACATGCACGTCAGATGAATTTTTTGATTTTTTTGAGAAAATAGCATTTCCTGAGATTACTCATGGAAAGTATTTCAAGGACACTTTAACTCAAATTGTAAAAGATGGTGAGGTTGTTGGGCGTTGCTTTATTGCACCGTATCACTCTAACCAGTCAAGTAGGCTTCCTGTTTATGAAAAAGGCATATATGTAAACCGCACAAACAATCACGAATTTTTTGGTGTGTTTGAAGCAAGTACCACTAATGCTGCAAGAGATAGAGCATCAGATATATCATTCTCAAATTATATGGAATCTTTGACTTGCATTCGAGATAAAGCATTTAGCTTAAGCAAGAATTTAGGGGAGTCGACATATTTACAAAACCTATTCTTAAGGTACAAGTTACAATCAGATGACGTACCACTTTTAGTTATAAATCGAGAAATATTATCATTTAATGATGTAATTAAGGTAATTGAAACGGAAGGTAAATTTTCTATAGAATTGTTATGTGAAGAAAACTTTGACGAAAAATATGAAGTAGCTTGGAAGCAAAAAGACGCCTTGTCCTCACTAGCAAGCCTTCATGTCGATGTAAATAAGCTATACCCACTAGTATGCGAAAGTAATAGTTATTCAACGATGGATGGATTTAAATCATTGTATTTAAATGATATGCCGGATGAAACTACTCTTATAAATGAAATTGAAAATGAATTTCAGTTACCTGGTGGGGAAACATTTTTACACGCAATAAATAGACTGTGTAATTCATGTAAACAGACTTTTGTGTTGTCTGAACATAGTGTAGTAGAAGCCGATTTCGGTGAGAGAAAGGTTGTCCTTACATTTACAGTCGAAGGCTAAGAATTGATAAAATAGGCAGAGTATAT
>NZ_JBFRVX010001446.1:0-1413 GCF_041475345.1 Vibrio sp. 10N.222.48.A3
TAATGAACTTTAATGGTATTTTATACATTTCCCTACCTTAAAATTTAATATAATAGCTTCTTAAGTTTAAGCTATTTAATCACGAATTATCAAACTATAGTGGAATGATTTCGTTAATTCTTTTTCCTATACTATCTTTTTCTGACAGAGTTGGTGGACTCTCAATTGGCCATTTAATATTTACGGTTTCATCTTTCCAGAATAAACAGTGCTCAGCTTCAGGGTTATAATAGTCCGTACATTTATAAACGAACTCTGCTTCTTCACTAGTCACATAAAATCCATGAGCAAAACCTTCCGGAACCCACAATTGACGTTTATTTTCAGCAGATAATAATTCCCCCACCCATTGTCCAAAAGTCGGTGAGTCTTTTCTAATATCAACAGCCACATCAAATACCTCACCGGACACAACTCGAACTAGCTTTCCTTGGGTATTTTGGGTTTGGTAATGTAAGCCACGTAAAATACCTTTTTTAGATTTGGAGTGGTTATCTTGAACAAATGACGTTGCTTTACCGGTTACGAGCTTTTCAAATTTATCTTGGCTCCAAGTCTCCATAAAGAAACCACGCTCATCACCAAACACACTCGGCTCTATAATTTTTACATCGCGAATAATTGTATTAATTACTTTCATTTTATTCTACCAATGATTTATAATAAACTGTTACTGCGTCACTGTTAATAATACTACCCTTATATTCTTTGTATCCAACCTTAAATTTATTATCATTAGTGTCATCAATAACAAAATCATAATCATCATTTAAGTTAAAGTTAGCTTTCTTGCACTGATAGTATCCATCCTCATTGGATTCATGCCACACATAACAACCTGACCTTGAATATAATGTGAATTTATTGTCTATTTTTGTTCTTATATATAAATTCATTACTGAAGAGGAATAGTCCAAATAATTACCCTCTTTCAAGTTGTAGTAAATATTCAAATCCTTATTTCCTTCCACCTCGTTCAAATAACTTGAAATAACCCCTAGCCGAACCTGCTTTGCTTTCGAACTTGAAAGTTGGGTGACACTAATAACACATGTTTGATACGTAAAAAACACAAAAGTAACTATAAAAATAGCTCTCGCTGATCTATTCTTCCACTTTAACATCTCAGAATTTTCAAACATATCAGCGAATACATAACAGCATGAAAGAAAGATTAATAGGTTTGCAGCACTAAAATAGTAAAAACCTGAGGGCATTTTCAATGCAAATATTCCAAATGCATATGCATTTGCGCCTAGAAACAAGACAAACGCTCTCTGCAAATATCCACTACTTAATCCATTAATAATAAAAACAATAGATATAGCCAATGATAATAATAAGAATGGATAGTGGTATAACCCTTGAATACTGAAAGTGTATTCTAAGTATTGGATTAAGTCTCCTCCTCTG
>NZ_JBFRVX010001447.1:0-702 GCF_041475345.1 Vibrio sp. 10N.222.48.A3
AGGCTTTGCTGTAGTAGCTGATGAAGTTCGTTCTCTGGCTCAACGAACGCAAGAATCTACAACGCAGATTGTCGATATTGTTGAAGACTTACAAGAAAAAACCATCAAAATGGGGGAGGCAAGCAGGGAGTGTCAGAGTGGTATCGCTACATGTGTTGACCAAGTCAATGAGGCTGGAGAACAAATTGATATGATTGAACACTCTGTCGAGAATATTGCTCAGATGAGTACTCATATTGCAACAGCATGTAGTGAGCAAAACTCAGTGTCAGAAGAGTTAAATCGAAGTGTGGAGCATATTAATTCAGCATCCTCAGAAATGGCAGAAGGCACTTCACAAACCGCTATAGCGTGTCAGGAAATCAGTAGTCTAGCTCATAATCTCCAATCGAGGATGGGAGCATTCAAGCTATAGAAAGGTGCACTACGCCTTAGATTTTTTTAATCAGGAGTGGCGTTGTTGATCAAATCAGCTCGAAGATCAACTCTAAGCTATTTCTGTCCAGAATCGCTTGGTGATCACAGTTGTGTGAGAAGTACGGTTAACAAAGTTCTGCCCCAAAGTGAGCCAGAGAGGGATTGAACTCAGTTTCAAACCCTGCAACTTGCCTTACTTTTCCTCATACCTAGAGATCCAACAACGTAGTTAAATTTTCTAATCCATAACAGACTGACCTTCAATCACAGTTACGTACGAATATG
>NZ_JBFRVX010001448.1:0-396 GCF_041475345.1 Vibrio sp. 10N.222.48.A3
AACGTCGGCTGCGCCCATTGCCATGCCTTTGAAAAAAGTACTTAAGTAGTTCATTGCTTCATAGAGTTGAGAGTGATTTTGTGCAGTATACAAACTTTAGTGTAAAAAAAGTATGAATATACCTTTGGCGAGGTGCTTTATTACCTCTTTAATTGTAAGGCAATACGTTGATGTGAACATCTGCCTTACATTTAAAATACAACTGCTTGGCGTCTTATTATTATCGGCTTCAGTGAAACTTGTTTTCTATCGATATTGCATCTTGGTTGCATTATGCAAATGCACTTTGCAATTCGCATCATGAATTAGAGGTTTTTATGCGATGCAGGGCGTATAAAACGGCTGAATTAAAGTTGGCACGCTAACTGCATTATATACATTGACCCTTCTTAAGCC
>NZ_JBFRVX010001449.1:0-1344 GCF_041475345.1 Vibrio sp. 10N.222.48.A3
CTATTGTGTTATTAATGTTTAGCAAGTTTATTTGAATGAGTTTTGTAAATTCCTTTAATGTAAGTGTGCGTAAGAAGGTAAGCAAACGTAAGCATTTAAGCGTTTGGATTTTCCGTTTTTGACGGGAAATCAATCAATAAATGAGCGTTTTTGTTGCTGAACGATGGTTTGTAAACGTGTATGTACAAAAGTGATTAATATGTTTTGCGTACGGTAAGTTAGTGACTTCAATAACAATATTGATGATATATGAACAGTATATATACTGCCCTCGCTTTTAATAAATGCTGGTGATAGAAATGTCGAAAACCAAAGTGCTGATTGTCGAAGATGACCAGGCGATAGCGCGTTTAACTACGCTTTACCTCGAAGCTGAAGGCTACAATGTTAGCGTTGTCCATGAAGGGGATTTGGCCATTGAAGCGATCCGCAGTATTGAACCCGATCTCGTTCTGTTGGACTTGATGCTTCCAGGAATGAGCGGCGCACAGATTTGCCGACAGGCTCGCGAATTTTATAATGGGATTATCTTAGTATTGACTGCCTCTGCTGATGAAATGAGTGAGGTTAGTTTGTTTAAGTTTGGCGCGGATGATTACGTTGCAAAACCTATTCGTGGTCATGCATTATTGGCACGAATTGAAGCACTATTGCGTCGCGCAGCCCCTGTTGTTGCTGAGCCTGACACGACCGCTGAAACCCCAGGTGAAATTGTGATCAACAGTACAGCTCAAAGTGCCACTCTGTACGGACAGAACCTAAAGCTCACCTCTGCCGAGTTTGAAATTCTAAATCTTCTTGTTAATAACATTTGTCAGGTCGTTACTCGAGATCAATGTTGCCAGCTATTTAGAGGTATTGATTATGCCTTTAACGACCGCTCTATTGATATGCGTGTTTCAGGGTTGCGCCGGAAGCTGCGTATGCATGCAAAAGATAAGCAGTTGATCCGTACGGTTCGTAACAAGGGGTATATGCTGGTTGTATAAGTCTATCGCGGTGAAACTTCGATCTGTTTCTATGTTTACTCGTTTGTACCTTGGAATTGTGGCAGGGATGTCGGCAACGATCTTTTTGTTTTGGAACCTTGGTGAAGGGCACATGCGGCGTACCCAGATCGAAATATTCCTTAATGATGGCATCTACTTTTCTGAGCAGTATGTTCGTCAACACAACCGAGAAAACTCGCTATATAAAGAACTCGACAGAACAGGCTACCAGCAATTTTATATTTTCAATTTACGCCTGTTGGAGAATTGGTCGGGAGAGGCTCCGTGTCAACGATGCGAGTTATTTACCACCTTGAATGGTGTACCGGTATACCTAAGTGAAAATAATCTCTAT
>NZ_JBFRVX010001450.1:0-223 GCF_041475345.1 Vibrio sp. 10N.222.48.A3
CTACTGGCTAAGACTGTATGAGTGCTTAGTCGTAAAAGAGCTTAGTAGTAAGAGTGCTCACCACGATCGTGTTCAGTTGCATCACGAACGGCTGTCAATTCACCTTCGAATTGTTGAAGAAGTTCCTTCTCGATGCCTTCTTTTAGCGTTACATCAACCATAGAACAACCGTTACAACCACCGCCGAATGCAACGATAGCAGCACCTTCTTCAGTGATCTCTA
>NZ_JBFRVX010001451.1:0-725 GCF_041475345.1 Vibrio sp. 10N.222.48.A3
GGTGGGTGCGAGTGGTGGTGGTAAATCTACGTTAATCCAGTTACTGATTGGTGTTTATCAAGCGGATTCTGGATGCATTCGTTATAACGGCGAAACCACCGACGACATCAGCTTCGATGTAATACGCAGTCAAATTGCCGTTGTTTTACAACAACCTATACTTTTTAACGATACATTAAGGCATAATCTGACGCTTGGTGCTGAATACGATGAAATGTCGTTGTGGCGTGCACTTGAAGTCTCTCAAATGCAAGATGTCATCAAGCAACTGAGTAATGGCTTAGATACACAAATTGGTAGGAATGGCGTTCGACTGTCTGGCGGGCAACGACAACGCTTAGCGATAGCCCGAATGGTGCTGAGCAATCCTAAGTTTGTTATTCTAGATGAAGCGACATCAGCACTCGATACAGCAACAGAGTCAGCACTGCATAAAGCGCTGAGCGAGTTTTTGAAAGATCGCACAACTTTGATAGTGGCTCATCGATTATCAGCGGTGAAACAGGCCGATCTAATCTATGTTTTAGAAGATGGGCAAGTTACACAGACAGGAACACATGGTGAATTGGTTGAACAACAAGGATTATATCAAACACTCTACGGCAGTGTGCAATCGCACGCCTGATGTTTATTGTTCTAGAGATTTAAATCAGTGTTGTTCTAGGCATTTAAATCAGGTTAAAAGTCTGATTAGTGTTTCAACTTGGGAGGTCGCGTGACCTCCC
>NZ_JBFRVX010001452.1:0-1129 GCF_041475345.1 Vibrio sp. 10N.222.48.A3
TCACTTGAGCTTGCTCTTTTACCGCAGTTTGAGCTTCTTGTGGCGTAGCTACGCGACGTTTGTTTGCTTTACCAAATAGCTTTGCATTTAAGTCAGATGTTTTAATTGCCATTCTTGTTATCCCTGATTAAGTGAAGGCCAGTTGCTATGTAATACACGCTCTAATTCTAGAGCACTTTTTTGTACTGCGTCTTGAGCCACAGCCAGAGTTTTCTTACCGCCCTCAAAGTCGCTTACCGTCAGATCGAAAACCGTGCTGTAAGTGTCAGCACAAGTTTCAAAGGCGCGGCTTCTTGGAATCGTGGCCATCATTACTTGGTCATTCAACAGGTAGTTCATCTCAGTCAGAACTGATACCTGCTTTTTATTGTCGTCTTCAAACATCGTTGGCATTAGACGAACGAACTCAAGCCCTTTCCAATCGTCCGGGAACATTTCATAAACCGTTGGCAAGTGCTGGAAGAAGTTAACCGTTGAAGCCCAGTCCAAACGCTTGGCTGCACATGGTATTAAAAGTGCGTTCGACGCGTACATTGCATTCCACACTAACGGGTCCACGTGTGGTCCAGTATCAATCATGATCACATCAAAATCATCGGCGATTTTGTCGATAAGCTTTTCTTTCAAAAGACGAACAATATCAAGTGACTGATCTCTAGACAGACTTTGCCATGCTTCAGCGTTAAACATCGCATCTTCTGGGAAGGCTGAAATAGTCTTCAAATTAGGATACTGAGTTGGCAACAGCACGTTCTTACGCAAGAATTCTAGGTCAACATCCTGCTCTTCTGGCACATTATCCAACATGATATCAACTGCAGAATAAATGCTGTCATGCTCTGCACCACTAATTTGTGGGTTTAAGAACAGACGCAAAGAGCCTTGTGGATCCAAGTCAATCAAACAGATACGGTAGCGCTTGTCCAAATTTAGAGATAAGCACGCAGCTAAGTGAACTGCCGTCATTGATTTACCCGTACCGCCCTTTTGGTTTTGTACGTTGATAATCCATGGTTTGTTGTCAGCATGCTGCTTACGTTGATGGAACTTCGGCACTTCTGCCGCGTCCATCAACATGTGAGCTTCTGTCAATGAAATCGAGTAGTGATTGGCATTGTTCTTTGTAAAC
>NZ_JBFRVX010001453.1:0-342 GCF_041475345.1 Vibrio sp. 10N.222.48.A3
GGCGACTTATTACCAACAACGAGCAAGTGCAGGGCTAATCATCACTGAAGCCACACAAATTTCAGATGACTCTCAAGGTTACTCATTCACACCCGGCGTCTATACCGATGCGCAAATCGAAGGTTGGAAATCAGTAACAACAGCAGCAAAAGAGCAAGGTGCCGCGATATTCTGCCAACTATGGCACGTAGGCCGAGTATCACACCCTACCTTTCAAAAAGGCGAGTTGCCGATTGCACCTTCAGCACTGGCACCTATAGAAACGCAGGTTTGGATCTCTGATGAGAATGGTAACGGCAACATGGTGGATTGCATCCAACCAAGAGAGATGACCCAAGCCGA
>NZ_JBFRVX010001454.1:0-1008 GCF_041475345.1 Vibrio sp. 10N.222.48.A3
ATATATTAGGCTTAATTGTCACACAATGTATCAATTCAGGTTCAATTTCATCTAATATTCTCTTAAGGCGGAAAATACTACCGATCTCTCGAAGAAGGTTAACACTTTTTCTTTTTACAGATAACTGATGACAAATAAAACCTTTAGATTCCAATTCATTTTTAATCGCATCATTTGAAAAGCTACTAACAATATGAATATCAAAACCTAAAGATTGGAAGTACTCTGCTCGCTCTAACCAGTGAAGACGAAAGTACCAATCAACATTTATTACGTAAACGATCTTTTTACTCATACTTGCCACTTCGATTGGTTAGACCGTGAAAAACCCCTTTTATAATACATCTAAATTGCATAAACCTAGGTTTGAGAAATACACAAAAAATAAGTGCTTGTAAGCTTGATCTTATAAGAGTATAAACTTTCCAACTCAATGGTATGTATGCCCTTTGTAGCAAACGGCAAAAATTACGATAATAGTAATAATGACGTACTGGGGAATGAGTTGTAAGGCTTTGACCTAAAACTTTCAACGGAGCACCGCCAACCTTATGATACATTTTCGCATTAAATGCAGCGATACAAACATAATTTTTACTCTTCGCTCTAAATCCCCATTCAATATCAACACAATCAATGAATAGCCCCTCTTCCATATAACCAATATCATCAAGCGTAGCCTTTGAAATAAGGCAACCAGAAGCTATCAGAAAGTCACATGGAGAAAAGGTATTTTCACTTCTATCACTCGACAAGAACCTATTGACACTATACCTAGATGTACGAATAAACAAACATTCAGAAAATGTATCTTGATCTATATGAACAGGACCAACGGCTGCAACTCTTTGACCTTCAAATTGAGCTGCTTGTCGAGCTATAAACAACTCTTTTACCATTGATTCAGATGGAACACTGTCTTGATCAAACAAAATAAAGTCAATAAAACCCTCATTTAATGCCTTGTTAATACCAATATTTTGAGCATATGCAATCCCCATGTTGTCC
>NZ_JBFRVX010001455.1:0-775 GCF_041475345.1 Vibrio sp. 10N.222.48.A3
ACTCGATGAACCAACCAATGACCTTGATGTTGAGACACTACGAGCTCTTGAAGAAGCACTACTTGAGTTCCCTGGCTGTGCAATGGTTATCTCGCATGACCGTTGGTTCCTTGACCGTATTGCGACCCATATCTTAGACTACCGTGATGAAGGTCAAGTTAACTTCTACGAAGGTAACTATACTGAATATACAGAGTGGCTGAAAAAGACTCTAGGTGCACAAGCGGCAGAACCTCACCGCATCAAATACAAACGTATTGCAAAGTAAATAAGCTTGTATTTTGAACAAAGGCCGCGATAATAGCGGCCTTTGATATATCTGGCTTACTATTTACCTATTGATATAGAGAGATTACCTATGCTTGAAAGACGTAAATTTTCACGAGTTATTTATCAAGTTCCGACTGAGATTTCACAAGGACAAGTAAATGTATCAGGCTCAGTGCAAGACCTATCTCTTCATGGTTTACTCATTCAATGTGATAAATTACAGCAACTCAGAACTGACACTCCTGTTCAAGTCAGCTTTAAGCTCGAAAACAGTGATATCAATATTCAGTTAGAAGCAACGATAGTCTCGACCATCAATACCTCAATGCGTTTACGTATAGAGCATTTAGATATTGATAGTATCAGCTACCTTAAGCGCCTTGTGGAACTTAACGTTGGCGACGATGAACTGCTTTATAGAGAGATTGAACACCTTACCGATTTAGGTAATGAGTGACGTCTCCATTCCCCTTTTTCTATTAGAAGCATTTAGTTAATACAGAAC
>NZ_JBFRVX010001456.1:0-1320 GCF_041475345.1 Vibrio sp. 10N.222.48.A3
ATCACAATCCATTCACCTTGCTCCAATTTTTGTTGCAACAAGATGGCGGTATCAGGGCCCATCGATGTCACCTGAATCAGGTTTAAATCAGATTGTGGGTTTACTGCTTTCATCACCGAATTAAAGCGTTCGGCGTGTTCCGTGAAGACCAGCGCATTGATTTTGATGTGTGAGTGTCGACGTCCCAAAGCTCGGCACAACTCGATATTACCAAGGTGAGAACCCAGGATTAGCACACCTTGCTGGTTTTCCACCATACTTTCGAATTGCTCTTGACCATGAATAGTCAGGTTATCGACTGAGAAATCACCTTTCCATGCGGCTAATTTGTCTAGCATGGTGTGGCCAAACGAAAGCAGGTGGTTATAACTGGTTAATTCAGCGGGTAACTCAATATTCTGTTGCTCTGCGTATGTCTTAAGCTGGAATAGGTATTGCTCAGAAGCGTTTCGCGCGCGTTTGCCTGTCAAATGGTAGTAACGCATCACACCGCGCAAAATTAGGTTGAATACACCTCGACCTAATAGTGAGTACACAGCTAACAACAGTTTGATACCGAGAACTGTGCCGCGCTCTTGAGTTCTGGACCAATGAGGCTGTTCAGTGCTATTTGGTATTTGCTGCGCCTGATTGCTTTCTGAAAATTGTGTCGAAGTCGTTGGGTGATCTTCAGAATCTGATTTGAAGTGACGAGCAATCAGCTTAGGGGCTCTTGGCAGCATGCCGAAGAACAGTCGAGTATGCATCCAACTGATTTTTACGTTGTCCCACAGCGCATCGAAATGAGAGACACCATTTTCAGGGTAGATGACTCGCGTCTCAATGAAGTCAATGTCGCAACCTTCCCAGTATAAGCGAACCAGAATCTCGATATCGAAGTCCATTCTCGAACCGACATCGTATTTATTCAGTACTGTTTGTGTCTTATCGATTGGATACGCTCTAAAGCCACACATGCTGTCTTTAATTGAGAGAGATAGAGTTTCTATCCACACCCAAATATGTGTCGCGTAGCGCCCGTAGAGCCTTGCCTTCGGTACGCTATCGTCATAGACAGGCTGACCTGAGATCAGGCGCTGGGGCTTAGCTTGTGACGCTTCGATTAATGCGGGTAGGGCGTCTAGGTCATGTTGACCGTCAGCATCAATCTGAATGGCATGACTAAAGCCGAGCTCCTGTGCTCGCTTGATGCCAGCCTTTACGGCACCGCCTTTGCCTTGGTTCTGCTCAAGCGTCACCAAGGTTACGTTTGAATTCTCTACTAAGGGAGCCAGAAACTGTTTCGTGGTGAGTTCACTGCCATCGTCAACGATGATGATC
>NZ_JBFRVX010001457.1:0-309 GCF_041475345.1 Vibrio sp. 10N.222.48.A3
CACTTAAACACTTAAACAATGGTCTTTTGGAGCCAATAAAAATCCGAGAGCCTCACAGCCTTCGGATGTTTTTGGTGTTCTACTTTCAGATGCTAGGCGAATTACAAATCAGCGCCATAGATATCAAATGTGAAGTACTTCGCTGCGATCTTATCATAGGTGCCATTTGCTCTAATCTCTTCAATCGCGGCATTGAATTGTTTCGCCAGTTTTGAATCCTGCTTTCTTAGTGCTAAAGCCGTACCTTCGCCAATGTAGGCTTTGTCGGTAACTGCTTTGCCTTTGAACTCAAAACCCTCACCTTCTTTC
>NZ_JBFRVX010001458.1:0-2238 GCF_041475345.1 Vibrio sp. 10N.222.48.A3
GTTGGATATATAGTGCTCTGTTTTTCTGGTTTGTATTGGTTACGGTTTCAGTGCTCAGGTTATGGAGGGCGAAGGTCTTCGATACACTTCAACACATTTCTGAACGTCCGGTATGGGTGAGTTGGGCGGTAAACCGTAAGGGTACGTTCATACTTAATATATTGGCGACAGCCATTGGTATCGTGTGGCTGAGCGTTTACAACTTCCAACACCGAATTATGGCCCTTCTGTCTAACTACACGCTGTTTAGCCAAGCTTTAGCGTATCTGTTTAGAATCGAAGTAGCTAAGCAGTCAGATCTCGATAAGAATCAGCAAAACTTGGTTCGAATCAAAGGCGATCAAACGTATGAATACATTCTGCCGGGTAATATAGACAGCACGTTAATTGACTATGCCGGTGACGAGGTTAAGCAACTGTCTCGCTACTTGATGTCAGACAGCCCGGCTATCTGTATTGTTTCAGGCGAGCGTGGTGTGGGCGCGACAACGCTGCTTTATACTTTGCTGCACAAAGTATCTAACGCTGAGCCCGTATATGTAAGCTGCCCTTACGCGGGTTACCAAGAGCTGTTGGCACATCTAGCCGTGAGCATCGGCTTGGAAGAAGAAGCGACTGAAATTCAAATATTAGCGCACCTTCGTAAGAGCAATACCACTTACCTTATCGCGATAGATAACGCTCAACGACTGGTGAAACCAATGGTTGGCGGTCTGTCTGATTTGATTCGTTTGACCAACCTTCTGCGTCGTTCTAAAAAGAACCACCGTGTCGTGATATCGATCGCCAAATCAAGTTGGCGATTTGTGGATAGAGCGCGTGGTGAGCGTCTGCTGTTTGATTTGGTGTGCTTCCTTCCGCGTTGGACAGAGAAACAAGTGGGTGAACTTCTAAATAGCCGTATCAATACGGAGCTTGAGAAGCCGTTGTCTTTTGATGGCTTAGTGGTCCCTAAGCAATGGGACCAAGATGACATGAGTGAAGAAGAACGTGCACGCCAAGGTTTCTATCGAATTTTGTGGCACTACTCTGATGGCAACCCTACCGTTGCGCTGCGTTTCTTCCGACTCTCTTTGAACCGAAATAAAGAGACAGATCAAGCGGTAGTACGTTTATTCCATGTCCCTGAAGCGCAGGAACTAGAGAATATGCCTAAACCTATGTTGGCTGTACTTCGTTCTATTGTACAACTGGAAATCGCTTCTCCAGAAGTGTTGTCTGAATGTACACAGCTGAGCACGGCAGAGATAACGGGGATTCTGCGTTACTTTGAAAGCCGTGGTTATATTGGTTGGCATGAAGAAAAGGCTCGAATTTCCGAGCACTGGTTCCGCCACATTACTAACGTTCTTGATCGTCAACATCTACTGGTGAAGTAAAATGAAGAAGTTATTTATCCTACTATTTGTTGGCTTGGCAAGTGCTGTCAGTTTCCCGACCTTTGCGACGGAAGAGTTAGCTAACGTAGAAAACATCTCTAAGATAGCGAGCTTGGTGCGATGGAGCGGCGTGTTCTTCTCCATGATCGTTATTGCCGCAATGTGGTTGTTGCTTAAGTTCATCAATTCGTTAGTGACCAGTTTTGGTAGTCAGTTCGTGCAATATCGAATGCTGCTACAAAAGCTGCAATCGTTTACTCAGTTCTTTATCTACGTGAGCACCGGTCTTATCGTGTTCATGATGAGCTTTAGAATCAACGACCAAATCTTAGCTTTGATTGGTGGTACGCTCGCCGTGTCGGTCGGCTTTGCGCTTAAAGACTTGGCAGCATCGTTTATCGCCGGCATCACTGTGATGATTGACAGACCGTTTCAGGTTGGTGACCGCGTCACGTTCGAAGGCAACTACGGCGACATCATCACCATTGGTTTACGTTCGGTACGAATGAGAACCCTGAACGATGACATCATTACTATTCCGAACAACAAGTTCTTAAATGAAGTGACCACCAGTGGTAACTATGGCGCATTGGACATGCAAGTGGTGATTCCGTTTTACGTCGGTATGAATGAAGACATCACCCTAGCCCGCGACCTGATTCAAGAAGCCGCGTCTTCAAGTCGTTACATACACTTGCCAAAGCCTGTAACGGTTCTGGTTAAACAGACGATTACCGACAACTACCTAGCGATACAGTTGACGTGTAAGGCTTATGTGGTGGACACCGCGTATGAGAAATTGTTTGAAACCGACATTACCCTGCGTGTGATGAAAGAGTTTAAGAAGCACAACATCAAC
>NZ_JBFRVX010001459.1:0-425 GCF_041475345.1 Vibrio sp. 10N.222.48.A3
ACAAGGATATAATAATAGAAGTGATGTCTGCCATGTACCCACATTTACTCGAACCACTCGATCTTGGATTTACTCAGTTACGTAACCGTGTATTGATGGGATCAATGCACACGGGTTTAGAAGAAAATAAAGAAGGCCTCCACAAGCTTGCCGCGTTTTATGAAGAGCGAGCAAAAGGAGGCGTTGGCCTTATTGTTACCGGTGGTTTCTCTCCTAATTTACGTGGCAGATTGACCCCATTTAGTGCTGAGTTCAGTAAAGTTAAGCACGCTAAAGCTCACCAAGTTGTTACCGAGGCCGTGCATAAGCATGGAGGTAAAATTGCCCTTCAGTTGCTACATGCTGGCCGCTATGCCATGCACCCATTCGCGCAAAGTGCTTCGGGCATCAAAGCGCCAATCGCTAAGTTTGCACCGAGTGAGATG
>NZ_JBFRVX010001460.1:0-960 GCF_041475345.1 Vibrio sp. 10N.222.48.A3
AAGATGTCATGGAGAGCAGAGGGAGAGGCAATCCAAAATGATACAACAGATATTCAAGACGAAAAAAAGGGCACAAAGAATGTGCCCAAGAATGGAGTTAATTGAAACGTGCCCTAATTAATCTGCCTTTAGGGCTAAAATGGACAGTATTTACTACTTTTAAACACAGGCTCTTTGAAAATATGCCTAATTCAAAGAGCTGCTGTCGCTAGCTTGTGATTACCACCAAGCTTCAAACATCGCACCGAATGACAATGTATCTACATTACCATTGTCTTTTGGAGCGCCTTTTGTCTCTACATCACCCACAGTTGTGTAAAAGCGAAGCATTGGACGACTCCAAGGTAAGCCACCTAGAGAAACGTTTTGAGATAGAGTTACCTTCCACGCGTTCTCTTCGCCGTCGTCATCGTAATCAACCATGCCGTAACCCGCTTCTAACCATGTAGAATGAACGTCATCCCATTGGTACTGTGGACGAACGATACCTGCATACTCAGTGTTATCGCGAGCTAAGTCTGCACCAGAGTTATCTTTATACGACACTAGGTAATCAATGATGAATTTATCCGATGCTGCGTAGTTACCTTCAATGCTTGCGTAAAAAGTTTTATAGTCGCCTTTCAACTCAAATACCGATGAATCTGCACCATCACCGTATTTCACTATTAATCGGTTAGAATCGCCTAAGCCTAACGTCGCACCTACCAAGTAAGCCGTTTCATCACTGACTTTAGTACCTGCAGTCACCACTTTTTCCGTTAAACCTGTATCTTGATCGATTACGTACTCAGTAGAGCTTGCTGTATCCGCTTCATCTGAAGCAAAACCGTAGTTCGCATACAAGTCTAGTTGACCGATACCCGCGTTAATTGAATGAAGTTTAGAAGTAATTGCGTATCGACCATTGTCATTTACGAGGCCGCCTTTCACTTGGCCAACAAAGCCCATATCTAGCTT
>NZ_JBFRVX010001461.1:0-274 GCF_041475345.1 Vibrio sp. 10N.222.48.A3
TTGTAGCCATACTATTAAGTATTTACAATATTAATTAAGTCGAGATTGGACTTGAGACCAAAATTGGTCAGCTACTAGGACAAACTGTGCACGGTTCTGATCCAAGTATGCTAGAAAGTCCTTATCATTGACATCTTCATTTACAGCACTAACTACTAGTTCTTGAGTTAGACTTTCTACTATTAACTTAATTTCAGTATCCGTATCTAGCATTAATATTAGTCGGCTTCGCAGAGAGTATACTTTCATTTGTAGAAGATCAAACTGACCATCC
>NZ_JBFRVX010001462.1:0-281 GCF_041475345.1 Vibrio sp. 10N.222.48.A3
ACACACCTCCTTTCGAATGTCTCACTTTAAGCCTATCTCCACTCCTTATATCCGCCAATTTGCACGATTTTTCGAAACGGGCGATCGTGTAACATTTTATTTACACAATTCCAGCTACCCCTTATTTTGCTGATCTTTTGACTTTGTAAAACCTAAATACCAGACTGAAATCGTTAACATTTTGTTAAAGGTAAAGGAATGCACGAGAGCAATAAGCCAATTTGGCAACCCAGTGACCAGCGTATCGCACACGCCAACGTAACCCGATTTATGGATAACCT
>NZ_JBFRVX010001463.1:0-971 GCF_041475345.1 Vibrio sp. 10N.222.48.A3
GTACATCCATTTGCTCATTAACAAAGCGCAAACCATTAACATCGCTGCCATGTACTTCGCCAATTAAAAGACCTTTACGGTCATTTAGAAGTAGAGAAAGCTGCTCTTCGACATTCTTCTTTTCGGCAAGTTTCTTACTTAGGTCTTCGTATCCAATACCAGAATATTGGCGATCCCAGCTCTCAACATCTGTCTCATGACTACTGTGGTAAATACCTTTAATTTGATCCATTCGACCGGCTTCAACTTGAGAAACATAGTTTCTGTCTGCGAATTTCTTTAGCAAGATCATTTCAGCTGAATCGCCGGAGCTCCGATCCGACGACTTAGCTGCTTCTTTCAAGAAATAGAAAGCCATCTGAACAGACTCAACCCCGGTCAAGTCTTGAAGCTCTTGGTAACTGTAACCCAAGTGGACAGTTTTCGTCGCTTCATCCAAGACAGCTTTGCTTAGTAAATCGTTCGCCTGTGATTTTTCCAACCATTGTTTGAAGTCTGAATAATGTTCGCCAAGTTCGATGTGATATTTAGCGTCAAAGCCCAAATCCTTCGGAGTCTCTCCATTATATCCTTGCTTTGGCGATAAATACGGGTCTTCATTTGCCCAACGGACCATCATTTCGGTTAGACCCGCAAGTTCACCATTGGCTTCCTCGATCGCCACCATATAAATGTCAGCGGCAAGTTCGGGGCGTGTCTTTGCAATAGCGTCAATGGCCTTTTGGGTAACTTTCATTTCCCCTTTAAATAACTCAGTACTTACCTGCTCTTTCAATTGCGTTAGTGCATGATTACGACCGGAGGTTGGATGTTCAGCTAAATAAGCGTTAATCTTATTGCAAAGTTCAAAGCTCGCGCTCATCTGCTCTTGACCATTGGAATGATGCACCAAATCAACTTGGTCTAAGATACTTTGATAAGAAGCACCAATCGGTTTAGCAAAAATTTTCGCTCTATCTTTCAGCTCTTGC
>NZ_JBFRVX010001464.1:0-1633 GCF_041475345.1 Vibrio sp. 10N.222.48.A3
CCTGCAACGAAACCAGCCAAAACAAACACAAAAGAAGGTATGTTAGATTTGATACTAGGCGTGAAGGGTAAATCGATAATCTTCACACGTTTGTTTTGCTCGAATACGCCAAGCGAACCTGTTAGCTGAGCCATTTCATAACGCTCTGTCAGTTCATCGTATAGCTGACGCTTGATTTCAACTTGGCGTTTAAGGCGATACATCTCTTTTGCATTTTCACCGAAGTTATTCGCCTTGTGTTCTAATTCGAAAATCATAGTACGAAGGCTTTTCGTTTCTTCAGTTAAAGACTCAAAGCGAGCGCGAACCAGTTGTAAACTGTGTAGTTGGGTGACTAAAAGAGGTTGGGTATCCGAAAGTTTGTTCAGTGTAGTACTACTTGCAATGTCCCAAAGCTGGTCGCTGTTCATCGCAGGTTGAGTTACATCGAGTAAACTCTTTCTCTCATTTTCAAGTCTGTCTAGTTCACGAACTTTAGCTTGTACGGCACTGTGTTTGTTTGTGTATTTGGCTTGAAGCAGAGCCAGTTCACTACGAATATCGATGATCTGATCTTCTATTCGACCTATCACAGGGTTGGTTTTTGAAAGCTGTTGATCGATTGACCCTAAGCTTTTTTCAACACCGGATAACTCGGCCTCTTTTTCTGCGAGTGTTTGTTTGAGTGACGCTAAGCGATTCAAACTTTGGCTCTGTACCTCAGGCGTCGAATGAACATTCTCATTCATGTATAAGGCAAGAGCTTCTTCTGCTACTTCAAGTTCAGCACTGCGTTTATCTATATGAATTTTCAAGAAGTTACTCGAGTCTTCAATCGACGAACGTTCCGGAGCGAGCAATTGTTCAATGAAATGTTCACTTACCGAACGAAGCGTCGCTTCCATTCCATCTGGCGTGTTTGAGCTTAAGCTGATTTTTAGAAAATCTTTTCCAAGCTGAGTCACCGTTAGACGTTGAGATAGGTCAGTAATGATCTCTTGTTTCTCAATTTCAGGCATATCGGGCGTGGTTAATTGCAGTTCATCAGCGACCGAGTAAAGCACATGTCGACTATGAAGTAGTGTTCTCAACGCGTTAAGGCGGTCTTTGAGCATGGTAGAAACGGCAATGTCTTCCAAGAATGGATTCATTTTGGCCGTTTCTTGAATCAACATACTGGTATGCGCGTCATATTTAGTCGGGGCCAACTTGCTCACACCGAAGCCAACAAAGGGCAAAATAAAGATTGGGAGAACAATAACGTAGCGTTGGCGCCACATGGCATTTAGGATGACTAGTAAGCGCAACTTAAGATTATTCATAAAAGCTCCAACATCCAATGTACGAAGTTACCACGGTTCTGCCAGCTCTCTTGTTCGACGACAGAGATTGGTGAATTGCTCAGCTGGCGTGCATGATCAAGCGCCCAAATCATTTGGTTTACACTACCAACTGTGGTGACATGTTCTTGATATGGCTTTAATGCTGGGAATTGAGTTGTGATAATTGGCGTGCCGGCCGCAAGGTACTCCATTAGTTTGAGTGGGCTACAAGCTCGGATCTGCTCGTTATCAACAAACGGCAACAAGCTCACATCCCAGTGTTGAGAATAGCTTGGCAGCGTATAGTGCGGACGTGGGCCAAGGTAATGTAC
>NZ_JBFRVX010001465.1:0-2346 GCF_041475345.1 Vibrio sp. 10N.222.48.A3
CTTCATCACTAATATCGCCAGTCAGTAATAATGGGGCAACCTCGATTGCGTCATTTAAAGGCTTACATTCAATATAGTTGTCTTTAAAATCCTTATCTTCTTTAGCTCTAAGTCGTAGAAATGGGATAACTTCTCTCATTACCTTTTTCATTTCGAATAATGCAGCTTTATATATGAAGTTATCTTTATCAACACCTGTTTTTGTTGTTGTCCAAGGCAACAAGCTCGAGTCATCAGCCTCAAACTCTACAATCCCTCGGAAAAAAGCATAATCGGGATGATATTGTGGAATACCGTCAAGGCGCCAACCTGAAATAGTGGTTTGCTCTGCAGAAGATATTAATCGCCCATTACAAACTATATACCAACCACCATCCTTCAAGCTCCTTTCTGATATTCCAGCTGTAATTTTAACTTTAACAGTTGATTTTTCGAAATTAAAATTAACTGGTTTCAATTCTTCCGAAGACTTTAGCTTAATTTCAAAATTATCGACCAACTTGTCATTTATATATATTTTCAAACCAGAGTTTATCGATTTAAAGTGAGCAACGGAACACTCTCGACCTAAAATGTAAACAAAATTCTCAAGATTAAATTGATCAGAAACCGATGGGAATAAATCGTTTACTTCAATTATCGTTTCACCACAACGCAAACTTTCGGCAATCTGTTCAGTGAAGTTAAATTTCCATTCATCCAATCCTTTCCATTGCTGAACATCCACATCTACAGAAAATGGATTATTTTCAGAGTTAGACATCACACGAAAACTATTACCTAACTTAAATAAAGTTCGCTTCATTCCAACCCCAAACTGACCTACCGAAAATGATGTATTTTCTCTTTCTTTTGGTCTGCCAAATCGGAAAGCATAATCCTTTGCTATTTTTAATGGAATTCCACCACAATTATCCCAAATAAGAAATTTATCTTCATTCATTGTAATTCTTATTTCAGGATCTTTAGTCCCATTTGATTTTGCAGCATCAACACTATTATCAATCAAATCAAGGATTGAGCGATCAAGAGGTATATCTCGAGTTAACATTTCAATAAAAAATTCTTTTGTTGGACTTGCATCAATTTGCGTTTCAACAACCATTTCATTACCTTATTTATAAAGTTATTAGTAATTTAATTACCTGAGTTACTTAAATACTTCTTTCTGATGCCAACTCAAATACGCTACGTTTGGCAACCACTTATCTCTTTTTGGTAATCGTATGAATTTGTCATCGAAATCAAAAAATAGACGTTGTGCTTGCTCTCCACCATTAAGACTTTCTGACAGCTTCACTTTAAAATCTTCAGTGATTGAAAACGCCCCTTTATCAAAAGCTTTATGATGCACTGCGCAGAGTGTTAGCCCATTGTTTACATCACAGGGTCCATGAAACTGCTTCCACTTGATATGTGCAGCTTCTAAACCAACAGTTACTTCATCCATTTTAAGGTCATAGCCACACACAGCACATTGATAGTTATAAGCACGGAGTACTTCTTTTCTAAAATTAGGATCGCGCTTTTGCACATTCCGTGTCACCAATTCAACATCTAACTGTGTAGCAATATCCGTGATAAGGCTTTCAGGAAAGCTCTCACTTAAAATCAGTTCAATCAACTCTAAAGTTAATTGGCGATTTCCTTTTAAAACGGCATAAGCTTGGTCGTTAAAGCCAGCAGTTACTCCATGTTTAAATAACTCAGCTTTTGATGGATCTGTATTACTCTTGCGAGACTTGCAATCTTCATCATTATTTACAGTCCAAAAACCATCATTTTTTAAACGCCAAAATGGATATTCAGGATGATAAATGGAACGTTGAGGCCCAAAACGTTTTAGCAGATCTTGTACCTCTTTATGGAACGACTCTTCATATAAGAAGAACTGATCATGCCCATGTAAATACTGAGACAAAACATACGCCATCATAATTGGTTTATTCGGTGCACGTTGGTCACTACGCGACCAGCGCTTAACACCCAAAACTGCTTTTTTAAGCTGATCAGGCGTCACTCAGTAACTCCCAAAACGCTTTGTCTTTAATCTTTGTTATCTTCTTATCTCCATCCACGTAGAGGCTGTAGTGTTTTTCTAACTCACGAATAGACTTCATCAGGTTTTCTTGTTCTTGCCTATCATCTTTGTTAAAAATCGACTTGATATCTTGATTTTTTATCTGTGACACACGGTGAACAATCCAACTAAGAACATAACTTGAATAATCATTCTCGCTGGTTTTGAAGTGGGTAATATCTTGCGTTGATAGAATCACACCAACCCCGTATTCACGCCCTTCTTTCAAGATTTTGCGTAAACTCGGGAAGTTCTGAGACATAAAG
>NZ_JBFRVX010001466.1:0-305 GCF_041475345.1 Vibrio sp. 10N.222.48.A3
ACCTGAACCACCTATCAAGCCTGATTTAAGGAAATCTCGCCTTCTTATATTCATATGCCTTACTCCCAAAAGTACTCAAAAATATTTTACTGTTTTGGAGCAAGTCCGAGCCTTGCTCTAGTCGAGACATTAACAGCAAGGGGATTATCTAAATGTAAGCAAATGTAATCAAGCGCAATGCACACGATTGCGCACGAAAAATTAATCTATGAAGAGAGTTACTGAGTTAAGTCAAAACGATTTATTCGGCCAATTTAAGCCAAGTAGTACATTCAGATACACATATACCAGACAAAAAAATAGCC
>NZ_JBFRVX010001467.1:0-882 GCF_041475345.1 Vibrio sp. 10N.222.48.A3
TTCCTCAAAGTAGTGATGAAATGTTGAACTTCTTCAGCATCTTTGTCAGGAGAGACTCCGGATAAGCTAGACATTGAAGCGGAAGGACCATATTTAGAAATCAAGTTGATTGTACGACTCAGCACAGCTTCGATTCCCGAAAAATCGACAGCCTTTCGAACGTTTATGATTTCGTCACGGTAAGTTTTTGCTTTGCTCGCTTCAGTAGTTGCTTTGTATGCTTGCCAAATAGCTATAACACCACCAACAATAGAAAGGAATGTAGCCACATAGTTTATGTAATTTGGCATACTACCTAGCCTCTAGAATTAATAGTATTTTGTCCGCTCCAAGTGTGTGAGGCTTACCAAACCCTTCCCATACCGATAACATTGCATCGTATTTGTCCAGTGTGGGCATATGCGAATTGAGGTCTGGAATCTCTTGACCATACCTCAGTTCATCGTAGCGCTCTAAGTCGACGATAAAATATCGACAATAAGCCATATACGAGCTCTCTTCATTTCCATCAAACCCCGGAAATTTAAGCCAGTAATGTTCTTTTACTGTAGTGTCTGCGCACTTTTTGGCTGAAAAATGGATTGTTCGATACATGTCTAAAATATCAAGAACCCTGCGACACTCTTCCTTCGATAGACCTTCCCATAGATTTTCATAAATCCAGTCATAGTGCAGTTCATAACCCTCAGATATTGCCTGACGGTGCTGAGCATAGTAATCCGCTTCTTCTGGATACAGTTTTTCTAATATCAAGAACTGATTGACCAAAGCTAAACGCTCTTTTTTATCTAATTTCATTTCAACTCCAATGTTAAATACTACGAAAACTGCTAACGCCAAATTAAGGTGTGAACAACGCTAACCACCTTACTTAAACCATTG
>NZ_JBFRVX010001468.1:0-2391 GCF_041475345.1 Vibrio sp. 10N.222.48.A3
TTACTTGATTAACCAATTTATCTGTAAACGTACCAACATGCGTTATGACGAATGGGGCGGTTCTTATGAGAAGCGTATGCGTTTCCCGCTAGAGATCGTTAAATCGATTCGCGAAGCGGTGGGTAAAGATTTCATCATTATTTTCCGTTTATCGATGCTGGATTTGGTTGAGCAAGGCAGCACATTCGAAGATGTTGTCCTTCTGGCTCAGAAGCTTGAAGAAGCGGGCGTGACCATTATCAACACTGGTATCGGTTGGCACGAAGCTCGTGTTCCTACGATTGCGACTCAGGTACCACGTGGTGCTTTCTCTTGGGTGACGGAAAAAGTGAAACCATACGTGTCGATCCCAGTGGTGACATGTAACCGCATCAATACTCCAGAAGAGGCCGAGCGTATCCTTAGTTCAGGACAGGCCGACATGGTATCAATGGCTCGTCCATTCTTGGCTGACCCTGACTTTGTTAATAAAGCCGCTCAAGACCGAGCGCAGTTCATTAACACCTGTATCGGTTGTAACCAAGCTTGTCTTGATAACGTATTCAAAGGTAAAAGAGCGAGCTGCTTAGTTAACCCTCGCGCTTGTTACGAAACTGAAATTGTTGTGCAACCTGCTCAAGCCACTAAAACTATTGCCGTAGTCGGTGCTGGCCCCGCAGGTCTAGCTTGTGCGACAACGTTAGCGCAGCGTGGACACACAGTTGACTTGATTGAGAAAAATGACCGCATCGGTGGACAATTTAGATTGGCAATGCAGATTCCGGGTAAAGAAGAGTTCAGAGAAACGATTCGTTACTTTGCTAACCAAATAGATGCATCAGGCGTGAACTTAAAACTGGATACTGAAGCGACGTTTGAGATGTTGTTGAAGTACGATGAAGTCGTGATGGCTGCTGGTGTTGAACCCAGAAAGCTTGATATTGAAGGGATAGATCAAGAAAACGTAGTCGACTATCAAACCTTGATTCGTGAAAAGACACCAGTAGGAGAAAAAGTCGCGATTGTTGGTGCCGGTGGTATTGGTATTGATGTGGCAACTATGCTGACAGAGCCGACTTCTCATAGCTTGGACGACTGGCTGCATGAGTGGGGCATTGATAAGAATATGGAGCACCCAGGTGGACTTTATCCTTACCCTGATTCGTTCAGTGATAAAACGGTTTGGGTGATGCAGCGTAAAGCCGGTCGAGTGGGTAAAGGCCCGGGTAAGACTACAGGTTGGATTCATAAACGCACATTAGAAAAACGTGGTGTGAACTTACTTGGTGGCGTGAGCTACAACAAGATTGACGACCAAGGTCTGCATATTAGCGTTGGTAAGAAAGATCAGGTACTCGATGCCGATTCCGTTATCGTGTGTGCGGGCCAAGTTTCGGTTCGTCCATTCGAAGACATGTGGCAAGAGTTTGGTGGCAAACTACACGTGATAGGCGGTGCCGATTACGCGGGTGAACTGGATGCCGTGCGTGCGATTCGCCAAGGTGTTGAGTTAGCTATTAAGCTTTAACAACAAACAGAATGTTCTCGTTTGATAAGTTTGAATCAGAAAGTTCAATAAGCTGAACTAGACGGGTAACTAAGCTTGGACTAGACAGATAAATAAGGCTCCTAAGTCATAGATTTAGGGGCCTTTGTTGTTTCTAGTGTCGTTTCAAATATTGCTTCAAATAGACAGCCGTTGAGATTTATTATCGTTTGTGTTCTGTGCTACAGTTCAATTATACAAACAATAAAAATTAGTAAGGACTTCAAATGGATGCTTTGGATCTATTGCTCAACAGGCGCTCAATCGCAAAACTCTCTGATCCGGCACCTGAAGGTGTGGCGTTAGAAAATATCATTAAAGCGGGCTTACGTGCTCCAGACCACGGCGCATTGACACCATGGCGCTTTGTTATCGCACAAGGCTCAGGGTTACAGAAGCTCTCTGATATTTTGGTTCGTGCAGCACAAGCTGACGAGAGCGAAGAAGCGGTCATTGAGAAAGTTAAAAAAGCGCCGTTTCGAGCTCCAATGGTGATCACTATCATCGCAAAGGTAACTGAGCACGAAAAAGTGCCAGCATTCGAACAACACCTGTCTGCGGGTTGTGCTGCGCAAGCAATGCAAATGGCCGCAGTTGCACAAGGCTTCCAAGGTTTTTGGCGTTCAGGTAAATGGATGTTCCACCCTGAAGTGCACCAAGCTTTCGGCTTAGAAGGCGACGATGAAATTGTTGGTTTCCTATACCTAGGTACTCCGGGCTGTACGCCAATGAAAGTGCCAGAGCGTGACTTCTCAAAGTTCGTCGAGTTCTTATAGATGTCGTCAGGAAAATAGCTATACAACGAATTGTTGAATGTTAACTGTATAAACAACCAGTTTTTCTTGATTTATTAGGGCCACATTCTG
>NZ_JBFRVX010001469.1:0-2264 GCF_041475345.1 Vibrio sp. 10N.222.48.A3
ATATTGATCCTCGACCTAAAGACCATAGACAATACATGGTTGATATGCAAATGATAATCAATATCATCTATTGTCACCAGTCAAATATGGAGCAGTAAGGTGAGTATTTCGAGTTCCGGTTCTAATGACATATCCATACATGATATGGAGTGGCAAGGCGTCACGTTAAGTGAAAGTGCCGCAAACAGAATTTCCCAGTTATCACATGGACAAAAGCACTTCCACCTCACGGTTAAGTCCTCTGGCTGTACAGGGTTTGCATATGAAGTAGCACTGATCGATTCGCCATCCGATGACGACATCAAGTACGAATCACATGACGTCATTTTCTATATTGCACTCAAAGCCCTACCTATGATCGATGGCACAGAGATCGACTTTGTGCGTCAGGGTTTAAACAGTAATTTTGTATACAATAATCCCAAAGTGAAGAACCTTTGTGGATGTGGCGAGAGTTTTGGAGTTTAACCATGTGCGCATTAGAAACGCAGTCTGAAGCTAAAACGCTACTTGACGTTGAAACGCAAACAAAAATTGAAATGCGACCAGACGCTGAAACGCGACCTGAAATTGACACGCAGCCTGAAGTTACAGAGTTACTGCACAGCAGTCACTATCGTGAAGGTTTCTACACTGAGTTATCTTCAGATACTTTGTCGAAGGGAATCAACGAACAAGTCGTTCGAGCAATCTCCAAAAAACGTAACGAACCCGAATGGATGTTGGAGTTTCGTCTCAAAGCATTCCGTAAATGGCGAACGATGGAGGAACCGCATTGGTTAAAAGCCGATTATCCAGACCTAAATTACCAAGATTACAGTTACTACTCCGCGCCAAGTTGTTCTAGCTGCGACAAAGATAGTTGTGATAAAGATAGTGGTGATGGCTCGAATGAATTTTTAACCGAAGAAGTCGAGACAGCCTTTGAAACACTGGGGATTCCAGTTAGAGAAGGTTCAGAAATTGCTGTCGATGCAATCTTCGATTCAGTTTCCGTCACCACTACCTATCAAAACGAACTGAAAGAACTCGGGATCATCTTCTGTTCATTCAGCGAAGCTATCCAAGAATACCCTGAACTTGTGCAGCAATACTTAGGCACCGTTGTTCCACCTGAAGATAACTTCTTTGCGGCTTTGAATGCCTCTGTTGCCTCTGACGGCACTTTTGTTTACATCCCGAAAGGTGTGAGATGCCCAAGAGAACTCTCTACCTACTTTCGAATAAACCAAGCAAAAACAGGCCAGTTTGAAAGAACAATTTTAGTGGCTGATGAGGACTCATACGTCAGCTACATTGAAGGTTGCTCTGCCCCGATGAGAGATACCTATCAGCTTCACGCCGCCGTCGTAGAAGTCGTCATTCACAAGCGTGCTGAAGTTAAATATTCCACAGTGCAAAACTGGTTCTCAGGAGCAGAGGATTCACAAGGCGGCATACTCAACTTTGTAACCAAACGTGCGGTTTGCGAAGGCGAGTACAGCAAAATGTCTTGGACTCAATCAGAAACAGGTTCAGCGATAACGTGGAAGTACCCAAGCGTAATTCTCAAAGGAGACTACTCTGTTGGTGAGTTTTTCTCCGTCGCTCTAACAAATGGCGTTCAACAGGCCGATACCGGCACCAAGATGGTTCATATAGGAAAACACTCTCGCTCTACCATCATTTCAAAAGGGATTTCAGCAGGCAAAAGCCAGAACAGTTACCGAGGGCTGGTTAAAGTCACCCCTAACGCAGAAGGTGCGAGAAACTTCACTCAGTGCGATTCAATGTTAATCGGCGCTGAATGTGGGGCTCACACTTTTCCTTATATCGAAGTCAAAAACCCGTCGGCTCACGTTGAACACGAAGCGACGACCTCTCGAATTGGCCAAGATCAACTGTTTTACTGCACCCAAAGAGGGATCAGTGAAGACAACGCCATATCCATGATCGTCAATGGTTTTTGTAAAGACGTATTTTCAGAATTACCACTCGAATTCGCTGTTGAAGCGCAGAAACTTCTATCAATCAGCCTCGAGCATAGTGTGGGATAAAATGTTAGAAATTAAAAATTTACATGTCAGCGTTGAAGAAAATACTATCCTAAAAGGTATTAACCTAACTGTTAAACCTGGTGAAGTTCACGCAATTATGGGACCGAATGGGTCGGGAAAAAGTACCCTATCCGCCACACTGGCAGGCAAGGATGATTACGAGGTCGTCAGTGGTGAGATTGTTTTCAAAGGTCAAGATCTTACAGAGCTAGATCCAGAGGAAAGAGC
>NZ_JBFRVX010001470.1:0-998 GCF_041475345.1 Vibrio sp. 10N.222.48.A3
GACACAACCAATGCTGATGCTTTCTCGAACACTTTTTCAGGAACGCTTTCAGGAAGCAGTTGGTTCATGTGGCCTTCGTTGATTGCAAACGTACGTTCACCATCTTCAGAAATAAGCGTGTAGCAACGACCAATAGGACCATCAACCGTTTGAAGGTGATTTAGATTCATACGAGAAGAAGTGCGGCAAAGGTAACGATAACCAAATGAGCCAACTTCAATCTTCTTAGACATAACGCCAAGCAATACAGATTTACTGTCTGCAAGTACGGAATAGTTGTGCAGTGTGTTGCCGATAGTATCGCCAGGGTATTGATGCGTGATCAAACCGCGCTCAACTAACTCTTCGTACAGCGCATCTGCTTTACTCTCTTCCAATACCAGTGAGTGACCTTTACTCAGCTCATATTTTTCAAGGAACGCGTTATCAACACGGGCTTCGATATCAACAATCGTTTGACCAACACCGACAATTGTTGCGCGGTGAAGCTTAGGCGTTTGTTGCATTTGGTTGACCAACGGATCACGTGCGTGAGTTGGAAAGTAGTGTTTAGATTTACGCTGTCCAGGAAACTTCATATGAAAAATACAGTGAAAAAATTTTGCCGCATGATATCACATTTTGTTTCTGATTCTTTCATTTTTATTACATTTAGAATCACCTGTACGATGTCTGTACAGGTGACTCGTTTTACTTTTCGCTTGAGGGCATTTACGTGAGCCTATTCCGCTGGGACGAGTGTTGCTGGATCAACGTAAGCCTCAGTACCCCATAGGGGAACGGTTGAAAGGCTATGCTTGAAACTGCCTTCTGTTTCTTTGGTGGTGTATGATAAGTAAAGCAGTGATTGATTCTCTGCATCGTAGATACGACGAACCTTCATTGTTTTAAAGAAGATACTTTTTGATTGTTTGAATACCACTTCACCAGATTTGCTTTTGTCTATTTTAGCAATCATTTCTGATGTAATTTCACCGGTTTGACGACAAGAGATAGAG
>NZ_JBFRVX010001471.1:0-413 GCF_041475345.1 Vibrio sp. 10N.222.48.A3
GCTTCTCAGATAGCTAAAGGTCAGTTGAATAATACAATTGACGAAAGAGAGTTAACTGAAGATGAACTTGGTACTTTGCTGAAAGAGTTAGTATCAATGCAAAATAATTTGCATTCTTTAGTCTCAGAGGTGAGTGATTCTACAATTCAATTAACAGCAGCGGTGGAAGAGGTGAGTGCAATATCAGCTCAAACGGCTTCAGGAATGCAAAATCAACAATTAGAGTTGAGTTCTGTTGCATCGGCCATGACAGAAATGCAGGCCGCAGTTAACGAGGTAGCGCAGAATACAGAAAGTGGAGCTACCTCAGCAAACTCAGCAACTGAAGTTGCAAAGCACGGAACCGAGATTTTAAATAAAACAATCCAAGAAATTGATAAGGTCACTAAAACAATACAAAACACAGATGAATT
>NZ_JBFRVX010001472.1:0-2031 GCF_041475345.1 Vibrio sp. 10N.222.48.A3
CGATACAGGTTGCCATTATCGGTACTGAAAAAGATGTCGCCGCTTGGTGAAGTTTCAATGTCTCTTATCCTCTCGCCTAAATCTTCTAAAATACGTTCTTCCTTGATTGCATCACCTTGTCCATTGACTGTCACAATATTGATGTGGGTAAGCTTAAGTGCGCCAGCCAGCAGCTTTCCTTTTAACTCTGGGTATTTATCCCCTTGGTAAACAATCAAGCTCCCCGGAGCGATTGAAGGAACGTAGACTTTTTTAGGCGCTTCAATGCCATCTTTAGTTTCAGACTCGCCTACGCTAATTGGGCCCCAATACTCTTTTCCGTGTGATGTGACAGGCCACCCGTAGTTGGCACCTGCTTTTATTAAGTTGATTTCGTCACCACCGCGCGGGCCGTGTTCAATCGACCACAGCTTCTGGGTCGGGAAGTCGTAATACAAGCCTTGTGGATTACGATGGCCATAGCTCCAAATCTCATTGAGTACCTTGCTGTTATCCGAGAACGGGTTATCGCTTGGTGTGCTTCCATCAGCATTCAATCGTAATATTGATCCGGCGTGAGTCATGGTGCCTTGGCCGTTGTCTCGATCACCACGGTCGCCGATTGAAAAATACAGGTGGCTATCATCAAAGGTGATACGGCTGCCAAAGTGACGTCCGGTGTCCGTTCTGGATTTAGATACAAACACGTCTGTCCAATTGGTAACTTCATTATTGCTGTAATTAGCAGAAGCCAGTGACGTTACTCCTTCACCATCGACGTCTTTACTGTAAGTGACGTAGAACTTTTCGTTTTCAAAAGGGGAGAGCGCGATATCCAACAGACCACCTTGGCCTTTCGCCCAAACATTGGGCAGCCTGAACAGTGTGCTTTGCTCACCCGTCTTTAAATCAACCTGTTTAATGACGCCTGCTTTTTCTGTGAGAAGCATAGTACTGTCATCGACATAAGCGAGCCCCCATGGAACCTCAAGGCCGTCTGTGATTTTCTCTACTTGCCATGCAAAAGCAGAGGATATTGGACTTGATGCGATGAGTGCCAAAGCATAGGAAAGAATACGATGATGATTGTTCATGGGAGTCCTTTGTTTTCATGACGTGGTATTAGTTTAGCTTGTGGTCGACAGGTGCAAAGGTTGGGTTACTGAAAAGTGACTATTCATTTATTTAGTTCAACCAGTGTTGTATGAGTAAGCAAGCTCACGTATGTTTAGCCTGCCATTCTCTATTCGATTCCTTCGGAGCATAATGAATACTACCCTTGCAACATCTTCGCTGTTTTCTCTGTCTGTATGTTGTCAGGTTGATACCCAAGCTATCTATTCTCAAACCACCCGATCTCAAAACAGCTGTTATGTTGGATACTTTACATCATGAGTCGTCGATTTGACTTTAAATCGATCCTACTTGCGTGTTTGGTCATCAGCATCGGCCAACTCAGTATGGGGCTGGTATTTCCATCATTACCTTGGATCGCGAAAGACTTTGATGTTTCGCTAGAGCAAGCTCAGCTTCTGGTGAGTGTCTATTTGTTAGGTTTTGGACCTTCTCAGTTTATTTATGGTCCAATTTCCGATGCTCTAGGGCGCAAGAAAGTACTGCTGAGCGGATTATTAATCGCCATGCTGGGACTATTAATGATCATCTTCTTTAGCCATTCATTTACTAGCATGGTGATGGGGCGTTTTCTGCAAGGCTTAGGAACGGGTTGTTGCGCTGTACTTGCTCGTGCTTCCACGCGGGATAGATTCAGTGGGGCAGATTTACCTTTAGCTATGTCCTACATTGCGATGGTCGCGTCTATTACACCTTTGATTGCGCCCGTAATCGGCGGCTTTATTAACTTCCATTTTGGCTGGAGCATGGTGTTCATCTCGCTACTTGGCTATGTCTCATTAGCTTGGGTGGTTTTGGCGTTCAAGTTTAAGGAAACCGTCACTCAGATCTCCGCTATTCCTTCGGCAAAGAAAATGGTTTCTCAATACAAAGAGTTGCTAACTTCTCGCTATTTTATGAGTTTTGCGAGTATTGGCC
>NZ_JBFRVX010001473.1:0-263 GCF_041475345.1 Vibrio sp. 10N.222.48.A3
GGTCAGCGTCAACGTGTCAACCTAGCCCGTAACATTGCAGTTGGTGCAGAAGTTGTATTAGCCGATGAACCAACATCGATGCTTGATGTATCGATTCGTGCTGGTGTTTTGAACCTGATGGAAGAAATGAAGTTTGAGAAACAAATGTCTCTACTTTACATCACTCACGATATCGCAACCGCTCGTTACATTGCTGAAGATCTTTCAGTGATGTACGTAGGACACATGGTGGAATGGGGCGATACCGATGATGTGATTGCTAA
>NZ_JBFRVX010001473.1:1031-1247 GCF_041475345.1 Vibrio sp. 10N.222.48.A3
TGATTGCTAACCCTCAGCATCCTTACACCCAACTGCTTGTTTCTGCGGTTCCAGATCCTAAAAAATCGATCCACGAACAACTCGCAGGCAACAAAGGTGAGATCCCTCTTTGGACACCAGTCTCAGCAGGTTGCCCATTTGCAGGCCGTTGCACTCATGCAATGGACAAGTGTAAAGAGCAGTTACCAGGGGTTACGCAGTTAGCTGATAACCACT
>NZ_JBFRVX010001474.1:0-316 GCF_041475345.1 Vibrio sp. 10N.222.48.A3
GCCTTGTTTAACCACATCAAAACTTCCGACAGTGATATGGTTGTCGGCACACACCAAAAGTGCAGTCGTACTTGATAAGCGAGCTTTCTTCGTTTGCAGAATAGCTTGCTTTGGAGCCGTGGATTCGTAGCCAATATGGTTGGTCAATAACAGCATCAATATTCTCCGACAGTCCTAGTTTCTATTGGCTAGGTACTTGAATGTTTTGGATATAAAATGTTTTGTATATAAATAGTTAGGGCCCGCAGACCCTAACTTGGTTTTATTGCTTAGCTTTCGTGTAGGTAACAACGCACAAAGTGGTTATCAGCTAACT
>NZ_JBFRVX010001475.1:0-1524 GCF_041475345.1 Vibrio sp. 10N.222.48.A3
CTAATAGCGGGCATTTTTGTATTATGTTTTTTGGATGTTTGGTTAGGGAGAAGCGTTTTGGAACTAAGTTCGATTTCAAAGCAAAAACAAATATATACCCAACTATCACAGGCTTGCTTCACAGACCCATTTGCGTTTTTAGGGCCATACTTACCTTCTGAACAAGGTTCATTACGAGTGTGGATTCCTGGGGCAGATAAAGTCGAGTTGATTGTTGGAAAGGAACCTCGTATTAAGTTAGCGCGAGAGGGTGAAAGTGGTTTCATTCTTAAGCAAGAAAGAGACTTACGTTTTACTCACTACAAGCTTGCGGTTGATTGGAATGGAGTAGAGCAGATCATCGATGATCCATACCAATACCATGATCTGTACGCGAGTTATGAGGATCTTCATACACCTAAAGATATGTATCATCACATGGGGGCTCAGTTTATTACGCTAGAGCGTGATGGACAGACGATTTCAGGCACGCGTTTCTTGGTGTACGCACCGCATGCAACAGCGGCTAGCTTGGTGGGTAACTTCAACGCTTGGGATGGTCGTCGCCACCCAATGCAGCGTCTAGATTATGGTATGTGGGGCTTATTTATTCCTGATCTGGAAGAAGGCGCACAATACAAGTTTGAATTAAAAGGGCCTGATGGCGAAGGCTTGCCACATAAAGCTGACCCATGGGGTTTCTATTCTGAGCAGTACCCATCATTTTCATCTGTGACTTACGATCACGCTCGTTACCAGTGGCAAGATTCTCAATGGCAGAATCGCCCGGTAACGCAAAAGCGCAAAGAAGCCCTTTCATTCTATGAATTGCATGCCGGCTCTTGGAAGCGCAATGCTGAAGGTGAATTCCTAAACTACCGTGAGCTAGCGGCAGAGCTAATCCCATATCTAACGGATCTCGGTTACACACACGTAGAGTTGATGCCGGTTTCAGAGCACCCGTTTTACGGCTCTTGGGGTTATCAGCCAATAGGCTTGTTCGCACCAACGAGTCGTTTTGGGTCTCCAGATGATTTCAAATTCTTCGTCGACCAATGTCACCAAGCCGGTTTAGGCGTTGTTCTGGACTGGGTTCCTGCACACTTTCCAAGTGATGATCACGGTTTAGCTAACTTTGATGGAACGCCTTTGTTCCATGACCCAGATCCACGCCGTGGTTGGCACCAAGATTGGAACTCGTACATTTACGACTTAGGTAAAGAGCATGTTCGTCGCTTCTTAGTAGCAAATGCATTGTACTGGTTCGAACAATTCCATATCGATGGCATTCGTGTTGATGCGGTTGCTTCGATGTTGTACCTCGATTACTCGCGTAGCCATGATCAATGGATTCCGAATGTAGACGGCGGCAATGAAAATTACGACGCCATCGCGACCCTTAAGTGGATGAACGAAGAAGTTTATAAACACTTCCCTAACGCGATGACAATTGCTGAAGAATCGACGGCTTTCCCGGGTGTTTCAGCACCAACCTTTATGGGCGGTTTAGGCTTCGGTTTTAAGTGGAACATGGGTTGGATGCAC
>NZ_JBFRVX010001476.1:0-523 GCF_041475345.1 Vibrio sp. 10N.222.48.A3
CTTAGTGCCTTTTCTAGATAAAGCGCAACTCGATTGTATTCACTGAATTTAAAGTTGGGAGCGGGGTTCGCCAATAGGTCGTTGGACGCGCTTTCTGACCATTCGACGAGTTGTTCGGTTTTTTTTCCTACTCGGTAACTGTAGAGCCAAAGCGCTAATACAATAAAAAATATATAGCCAAGAGCAATATAGATAATAAGGTTGAAGCGATGATCGAACCACACATCTATTGTGTCGCCAATTAGGCGGTAGTCGTACCGAGCGACTCCGAATACCAATCGTCCGTCTTCGAGAGCAAAACGGTAGACACCAAAGACAGCCTCTTTCTTGATGTCGTTGGTAACCGTTTCATCAACGAAGACGACAGTGAACTCATCATTAACAAATGTCACATCCCGAAGTACGTCTTTACCATCGACCTTTATGTTAGGCAATTGGTCATAATAAAATGACACTACGTAAGATTTAGGTAGTTTGGCTTCTGGATTTATAAGGCGTACTTCGTTAAAGCTCAACCATTCAC
>NZ_JBFRVX010001477.1:0-405 GCF_041475345.1 Vibrio sp. 10N.222.48.A3
GCTGACGTTTCTGCTGCTCAGCATTATTTTAAGGAAAATGTTCGAGCTAATGACGAAGAGTTTGCTAAAAAAATTAATTATCCCGCGATCGAGAAGCAAGCTGATGCTGTCTCTATTTTCAGCTTTATTGATTCTGTACATCGTGCAAGTACTAACAATGGACTTGAGACGTATAAAACTTTTACTGATATAGAAGATCACCTAAAGAAGCAGTGGGCTGGTATGTTCTTTTCCTTTCTTCAGAAACGAAAAGAACAAGATAAAGTCGAAGAAATGACCACTATATTAGAAAAACTCGCGGGGTCATCGACCAAGCTCGAAGTACTTGTTAGTAGCTTGCATGACAACTCGGTTGGTGAAGACAATACTTCAAAGTTACTAGAAAAATCACAACAACATGAAGAC
>NZ_JBFRVX010001478.1:0-1054 GCF_041475345.1 Vibrio sp. 10N.222.48.A3
CCAATAAAAAAGCCAGCTTGGTGGCTGGCTTTGTTTGGGTATCGAAAACGACGTTTACGATAATGCCGTCTCTACAGCGGCTTTCTCGACTCGTGTTCTTAGCGGTTATTCACAAGGAGGAGCCATGTGGATCACGGCCAAGCCACCTAAGGACGTTTCACGGTACTTTTTGTTCATGTCTTTACCTGTTTGGTACATGGTTGCGATAACCTTGTCTAACGAGATAAGACACTTACTGGTGCGTTTCAGCGCCATACGTGATGCGTTGATGGCTTTCATTGCGCCCATTGCATTGCGCTCGATACATGGCACTTGAACAAGCCCACCGATCGGATCACATGTCATGCCTAGTGAGTGTTCCATAGCGATTTCAGCTGCGATGCAGATTTGTTCGTTGCTACCACCGCGTAGGGCGGTTAAGCCTGCTGCAGCCATTGATGAAGATACGCCAACTTCGCCCTGACAACCCACTTCTGCACCAGAAATCGAAGCGTTGGTTTTGTACAAGATGCCAATAGCGCCAGAGACTGCTAAAAAGTCTTTCAACTGCTTAGTGTCTAGCTCTTTGATGAAGCGGTGGTAGTACATTAGTACCGCAGGGATAACGCCAGCCGCACCGTTAGTTGGCGATGTTACGACTTGTCCACCCGCAGCGTTTTCTTCACTCACAGCAAAGGCAAATAGGTTAATCCAATCCATGATCTCCATTGGATCGTTTTCAATCGAAGCATTGGCCTCAAGCTTTTTCAAAAGAGCAGGGGCTCGACGCGTCACTTCTAGACCGCCATCAAGGATGCCTTCGGTGTCGAAGCCTCGCTGCATGCACAGAGACATCACCTTCCAGATTTGGTCGGCTTTTTGGTCAATCACGTCCATGCCTTGAAAAGACACTTCATTGCGCAGGATTAAGCCACCAAGGCTAAGCCCTTGCTGCTCTGACAATTCAAGTAGTTGGTTGGCAGAAGAAAAAGGGAACTCAACTTGTGTTTCTGCTTCTTGCTTGCCGTTTTGTAGCTCATCAGCGGTTGCAATAAAGCCACCACCAATTGAGTAA
>NZ_JBFRVX010001479.1:0-1621 GCF_041475345.1 Vibrio sp. 10N.222.48.A3
CTCTATAGCGGGCGTTTTTTATATCTGTATACTGAAAACATCAGTCATCCAAGAAAACCTTCTATGCGCCTTCTATCCCGCTTACTCCTATGTGGTTTGTCACTGTGTAGCTATTCAATTAGTGCTTTCGAATACCTCCCTCTAGATAAACTGCCCGATGGCAGTAGCACAAGCTTGATACTGAAGTCATTGAGTGATGATTCGAGTGAGTTGAACACCAATAGCGATGGCTTTTACCCTCCCGCCAGTACGTTAAAGCTAGTCACCGCTTTGGCAGCCAAATTGGAGTTAGGAGATAATTTTAACTACACGACCAGCATTGCGCGTTCTAATAAAGATGTCGTGATCGCATTCAGTGGTGACCCTACACTACAAAGAGAGCATCTAAAAAATCTTTTAGATCAATATGCTAAATCGCAATCTAAAACAATCAAGGGCAACTTATACCTCGATAACTCAGCTTTTACTGGCTATCAACGAGCGGTTGGTTGGCCTTGGGACATTTTAGGCGTTTGTTACAGCGCTCCCTCTAGTGCAATGACCTTAGACAGTAACTGCGCACAAGCCTCTATTTATACAAAAGATAACGGTACAACACGCGTATATATCCCAGCTCACTATCCGATAGACGTGACAACCTCAGCAGCCACGGTAACTCGCTCTGGCCAAAAGGCAACGCAATGCGACTTGGAGCTTATTACTACCCCAGATAACACTTACAAGCTCTCTGGTTGCTTAGTTGAACGTAAGAAACCACTGCCGCTCAAGTTCGCGATTCAAAGTCCAGAACTTTACACCTATCAAGTCGTTACATCGATTCTTAAAGAACTGAGAATTGAAGTAAAAGGCAATGTGGTCGTTGGCAAAAAAGCTAAAGCAGGCAAAAGCACGTTAATCGCAAGTCACAGCTCAGAGAAACTTCCCGAACTGATTAATATCATGCTCAAGAAATCAGACAATCTAATAGCAGACAACCTAACCAAAACACTGGGTGCGACATTTTATGTTCAACCGGGCAGCTTTAATAACGGCACTGAAGCGATAAAGCAGATATTACTGACCAAAGCCAATATTGACCTAAGCCAAGCACAGTTGGTCGATGGTTCAGGGCTATCCAGAAATAACCGCATGACCTCGCAAACCATGGCTCAGGTACTTCGTTATATCTGGGAGAACGATAAACAGCTCAACCTGATTGAGGCTATGCCTACATCTGGCACTGATGGCACGCTCAAATACCGTCAAAGCATGAGAAAAGCACCAATCCAAGGCAACATTATTGCCAAAAGTGGTTCTTTGTATGGGAGCTACAACATGGCAGGCTTTGGTTTAGATAAAGCGGGAAAACCGAACTCTCTATTTGTACAGTTTGTCCGTGATTACTTTCCTGACACACCAGATCCAGAAAAACCAGTAGAAGCACCCATCACCCAGTTTGAACGAGCTTTCTACACAGATGTAGTTGAATTCAGTCAAACACAGAGCAAATCTAAGTAATGTTCAACTCTGTTTAAGCTTCTACTTAAGCAATAAAATGGCGCTGAAGATCTTGAATCTTCAGCGCCATTTTTTTCTCTAAGGTGTTTTTAGCTATTTTTATAAACGCTAAGCGATCCCTAAG
>NZ_JBFRVX010001480.1:0-239 GCF_041475345.1 Vibrio sp. 10N.222.48.A3
CTGTTATAGAGATTGTGGATAATGTGGATAAACTCAATTTATTAAATAAAAAAACTACTTATCCACATAAAATAAAGAATATTAGAAAAACTAGCTTAACGTTCATCGATCAATGTTTTTCTACTTTCCTACTACGGACTTCCAATTTCCGTAAGTATTGGTGCCATAGAGAGTAACGAACGCATAAACCTGACGGGCAACGCTTTGGCGTTGCTTTGTCGGATTTGTGTATGGACAAC
>NZ_JBFRVX010001480.1:1070-1220 GCF_041475345.1 Vibrio sp. 10N.222.48.A3
GTTGTCCATACACAAATCTAGGTTTAGAAACCTTCAATATATGATCTGAGGGAGATCTTTTAATCTCGTTGTATATTGGGGCGACAAAAAGTACGGTTCATCAGCCACTTCTGAGTGGCTTTGTTTCCGTAATCAACCCACTTTGTCTTT
>NZ_JBFRVX010001481.1:0-3259 GCF_041475345.1 Vibrio sp. 10N.222.48.A3
TCTAATGAACAACGATAAACGCCCTCTATATATCCCTTATGCTGGTCCTGCTCTACTAAGTACCCCTCTTCTAAACAAAGGCAGCGCATTCTCTGCTGAAGAGCGCAGTTCTTTCAACCTTGAAGGCTTGTTACCGGAAACAACCGAAACAATCCAAGAGCAAGTAGGACGTGCATACAAGCAATATTGTAACTTCGAAAGTGATATGGATAAGCATATCTACCTTCGTAACATCCAAGACACTAATGAAACGCTTTTTTATCGTTTAGTTCAAAACCACATCTCTGAAATGATGCCTATCATTTACACGCCAACGGTTGGCGCAGCATGTGAGAACTTCTCAAATATTTACCGTCGTGGCCGTGGTCTGTTTATCTCATACCCGAACCGCGATCGTATCGATGATCTACTGAATAATGCGACAAACCACAACGTTAAAGTTATCGTGGTTACGGATGGTGAGCGTATTCTTGGTTTGGGAGACCAAGGCATCGGTGGTATGGGTATTCCAATTGGTAAGCTAGCACTGTACACAGCTTGTGGTGGTATTAGCCCAGCTTACATGCTACCAATCGTGCTCGATGTGGGTACCAACAACCCTCAACGTCTTGCTGACCCTATGTACATGGGCTGGCGCCATCCTCGTATTACGGGTGCTGACTACGATGCATTCGTTGAAGAGTTCATCCAAGCGGTTCAACGCCGTTGGCCTGATGCATTAGTTCAGTTCGAAGATTTCGCACAAAAGAACGCAATGCCACTGCTTGAGCGCTACAAAGATCGCATCTGTTGTTTCAACGATGACATCCAAGGTACAGCTGCCGTAACGGTTGGTTCTCTACTTGCAGCATGTAAAGCAGCGAACAGCAAACTGTCAGATCAACGTATCACCTTCTTAGGTGCGGGTTCAGCAGGTTGTGGTATTGCTGAAGCTATCATTGCTCAAATGGTGTCTGAAGGTATCAGCGATGCACAAGCTCGCTCTCAAGTTTACATGGTTGACCGTTGGGGTCTGCTACAGGAAGGCATGCAAAACCTGCTTGATTTCCAACAGCGTCTAGTTCAAACCAACGCGAACACCAAAGATTGGGAAAGCGACGGCACTGGTTTCTCTCTACTAGACGTTGTTCGCCACGCGAAACCAACAGTATTAGTTGGTGTATCTGGTGCGCCGGGTCTGTTCAGCAAAGAAGTCATCAAAGAGATGAACCTTCACTGCGAACGCCCTATCGTGTTCCCACTGTCAAACCCAACAAGCCGTGTTGAAGCAACACCAAATGACATTATTCGTTGGACTGACGGCCAAGCGCTTGTTGCGACAGGTAGCCCGTTTGAGCCAGTGGTTCACAACGGCACCACTTACCCAATCGCTCAGTGTAATAACAGCTACATCTTCCCAGGTATTGGCCTTGGTGTATTGGCTGTGAATGCTTCACGCATCACTGACGAAATGCTAATGGAATCAAGCCGAGCACTTGCAACGTGCTCCCCACTTGCTATCAATGGCTCAGGTGCTCTACTTCCACCATTGGAAGAGATCCACACCGTATCTAAAAAGATTGCTTTTGCCGTTGGTAAAAAAGCGATTGAGCAAGGTGTTGCTCTAGAGATCACTGAAGAAGCACTACAACAAGCGATTGACCAGCACTTCTGGCAGCCGGTTTACCGTCGCTACAAGCGTACTGCATTCTAATAAACGTGCTGCGCTTGGAATAAAGAGCGTTAACTACTCTTACAAGAGCCTCTGCAACTGCGGGGGCTTTTTTCTTTACACTGTCTTGTCTTTTTAACTGATTTTTCTCATTTTTATTTGGTATTATCGAGCACTCAAAAATTATTGCTCAGTCAAAGGACCATACCGAGAGTGAAATTTGATTCTCACATTTTCCGTAGCCACTTATTAAAAGCTTACAAAAAACTGCAAGGTTTTCTGTTTGGCGCTTTCCTCGTGTTCTTAATAGGCAGCGCTGCGGTTATTGCGATCGATTATTGGGTTTCATGGCAAGCAGAAGATCGCATCATCTACGATATAGATGAAGTGCCCGAGCTTGAGGTCGCCGTAGTGCTTGGCACAAGCAAATATTTAGGTAGAACACTCAACGACTATTATAAGCACCGAATCGAAGCGGCAATTGAGCTGTTCGATCGTGAAAAGGTAGACCAATTTCTACTGAGTGGCGATAACGCTCATCGCTCTTACAATGAGCCGTGGACGATGAAACGCGACTTGTTAAAAGCGGGCGTCCCCGATGAACGCATCAATCTAGATTATGCGGGGTTCAGAACCCTAGATTCGATTGTTCGCGCCAAAAAGATATTCGATACCGATAACTTCCTAATCATCACTCAGAAGTTCCACTGTGAAAGAGCGCTATTTATCGCTAACTTTTACGATATTAATGCGCAGTGTTTGGCGGTTTCAGGACCAACCCATCATTCAGGAACCTCAATACGTTTACGTGAAGTGTTTGCACGTACCAAAGCGTTTCTTGATCTGTATATTATTGGTACTACGCCAAAATTCCTTGGCCCTAAAGAGCCGATCCAACCCAGTCCAAAACCAGAATCATTGCCGATTCCTAGCCCTATTACGGACCCCAATGTAAATCCTATAGCAGACCCCAATACAAACCCTACTGAAAATCCGATTGCAACTCCTTCAGTAAGCCCTATTTTAGAACCAGCAGAGACCGATGTGTAGAAAACTACACATTTTGAATTTGTTGCCTCACACTTCCCCATTGTTAAGCAAAAACACACCAACACTCCTTTATTAACTTGAGTAACATTCTCCCAACAAAGTCTGACCCTACATCAAGTCTATATACCTCGAAAATAATAAGCACCGCTCAACGAAGTCGTGCACCAATAAAACGAGGATAAACAAAAGGAGCGTCTTATGACGGCACTTGTTACTACACTGAAACACTGGTTGTTTACCCGCAACAGCATGATATTAATTGGTAATTTCACGCTATTTGCAGTTTTGCTCAATTCCCTGCCATTCGAAGCGCAAGTGAATACGGGTTTAAGTATTCTCGTGTTCGTTGCCATTCTATGGTTAACAGAAGCTATCCACGTCAGCATCACCGCTTTGCTCGTTCCCCTATTGGCTGTCTTGTTTGGTGTATTCAACACGCCCGCAGCACTGGCTAACTTTTCGAATCCCATCATATTCTTATTCATGGGCGGATTCGCGTTGGCAGCCGCACTGAACAAGCAAGAGCTGGATAAAGCGATAGCTGACAAAGTATTGCTC
>NZ_JBFRVX010001482.1:0-1706 GCF_041475345.1 Vibrio sp. 10N.222.48.A3
CTGGAAATACCAACCTCTGAAACGGTTATTTACAGCGGTGACTTCAACGTGAACAAGCTGAAGTTCCCAGGCGACTACCAACAAATGTTCGCTAACCTGCAAGCCGATGAGCCGGAGTATTCAGGTTATACCGCTTCAACCTTTGATCCTCGTATCAACAACTTTGCAGGCGAGCCTATGTCTGGCGGGGAAAATGTCGAATACTTGGATTACGTAGTGGTGAGTTCGGAGTACGCACAAAAAACTCACAACAATAACCGCGTTGATGTTCCTCGCTCAACCAGCAGTGAATTATGGAAGCACTACAACCTTTCAGACCACTTCCCCGTCAGTGCTGTCATCAAGTAACGCGGTGAACCCATAATGCATCGAGTTATATTAATCCTAATGCTCGTCGCGGTGACGAGCATTGTTGGCTACTCATGGTCATCAAAATCGATTGAAACACCGCTATCTTCTGCTCAACATACAGGATCTAAGCCGCGTGTTTCTACGACAACTGCTGACGATAATTCCACACCAACTGCAACCGCCAGTTCGGAAAATGCAGCATCGCAGAGCAATCAATCCCAAACTGAATCATCGGGCGGAGAAACGCATGTTGAAAACTTAAGCGAACTTGAAGGTAAAGCTCTATTCGATGAACTCGATGGGTTCTGGAAGCTTTGCCAACAACGTGATGACTGCACTGAGCAACTCGCACGATTAAAATCGGAGTTGCCGAGTATATGGTTTGAGTTACTGAGCGACTATCCTCAGCTATCAGTCGACTGGCAATTAGCCCAAAGTACCATCCCACTTGAATCCATAGAGACTCTTGAAGATCGTGTTGCCTTATTCAAGCAGTCTGCACAGCAAGTATGGGGAGAGTTGGCCCACCAGCTATTCGCAGACCAGTTTGCGCATCTAGATTTTACGCTCGACGCCAACACCCTTGAAGAGAACGAAGCGAGCCAGTTTTTGGCCAATTATCAAGATTTGCTTAGTGAATGGCAAAACAATACGGGCACGTTAAACGCCGAAACACAGCTTCAAAAATATGAACTGGCAGTCTCTTTGATACCCAGCAGCTATAGCCCTGCTGAAGTTGCATCAGTCAAAGCCGACCTCCAAGGTGCCTACTTAGATGAAGCGCAGGCCAGCAACATTGCAGTGCGAGAACAACAAGTCGCACAACAGCAACAAACCGTGATGAGCTATCACAAGCAACTGGATCAGCTCAAAATGACCTTAGACTCTCAGCGAAGCTCGAGTTATGCCACTTGGACTCAACAAGATTGGGACAGTTATTATCAACAGCAAGTCACCGATTTCAGGGAGCAGTTTTTTAGCAAGTAACGCTTTAACTTAAACCGTCACGAAACTGAGCGGGCGTTTTATTGAGCCAACCTTTAAACGCCCTTCTGAAATTTGCCGGGTCGCTATAACCGAGCCTTTCACCGATGTCATCGATACTCATGGTTGTGCCGAGTAACAGCTCTTTGGCCAGTTCCACTCTAACTTCGGTAAGCAATATTTGATAACTGGAATCATGGGTCACTAGCTCTCGCCTGAGTGTACGAGAGCTACAACCAAACTCATCCGCGAGTTGTTCTATATTCGGGAAACTGCCTGCGGTTTGATAAAAGATCGTTTTGATCTGGTTAGTCAGCAGGTGCTCAGAGTCCAGCGTTTCCACTATCGACTGGCAAGACGCAAGATAGCGC
>NZ_JBFRVX010001483.1:0-793 GCF_041475345.1 Vibrio sp. 10N.222.48.A3
CTGGAAACTATTACAAGAGCCACGCAAGCAGCAATTATTAAAGAGCTGCCACTAAAGATATCGCCTGTATATGCATAAGATTACTGTTTATATATAAAAACCGAGGGATTTCCTCGGTTTTTTGTTTCTATCTAGCCCGTTTTAAAGGCTAAGCCCATATGAAGAGCTTTCTCGTTTTACTTAAAGCTTGAAACGAGTCGTGAACATTAACTGATCACCGTAGAAATCATTGATACGAACTTCTGCACCTAGAGAGAATAGTTCTGTAGAGTGGAAACGCACGTAAGCAGAACCGATCCAATCATCTTTATCATCGATAGAAACGTAACCGCCTTTGCCGCCAACTTCTAGTTGTGGGCCAAGCCATTGACGAACACCAACGTTGAATTCCATACCAACATCAGGAGAGCTTTTCGCTGCTGGTTGAACTATACGAGCTAGCATTTCACCCGTTAGATCTGCCCAGTTGTTAATTGGAGCGTGGAAACCAAGACCTACAGCAGAGTCGTAATCGCCTTCAAATTCTGAATCGATACGCGCTACTGCGTGAGCATTCGGGTGGATTGACTTACTGAACGCACCACCAAATGTAATTGGGCTCGCACCGATACGAGCGTCAAAGTAATCGTAGCTAAAGTTGCTCATTACTTGTGCTTGTTCATTTGGTTGTCCATCGACAGCTAGTGCTTGGCTAGAAGCCAATAGCATAGCGGTAGTAAGTAGAATTTTGCGCATAACGACCGTAAACCTTTATTAGTGTTGATCCCTTTGGTTTGATAAAAAATAGCCAAAC
>NZ_JBFRVX010001484.1:0-508 GCF_041475345.1 Vibrio sp. 10N.222.48.A3
GAAGAACAGCCTCGGTAGAACGTAAGGCTCTTGAAGAAGCAATACTGTTTGGCGATGCAGTTGAAGTAGATCTAGAGTCCGTCAACTCCATATCTGAATCATATTCCGATGAGCTTTTCGGCGTATTAGTGGCCAAGCATGGTCTTGATGCCTTCGTAAAACAAGTGACTATTCTGAACGCTAAAGAAAGCATCCTGAGAAGCATAGCTAAAGTTATTCAACGTAGAGAAATTGAGCGAAAAAAGCCCTTTGAGACTGCAGAGAATGTCGCTATGGCTTAAATATACATTACCAACAAAAAAGCCCCTTTTCAGGGGCTTTTTTGTTCTAGATACGTCAAACGCTCATCCATCTTTTCCATCATTAAGCGCAGCCACTTAACATCGGTTTTAAGTGTAATACCTCCCCCACCTCACTAGACAAGGCACTAACAACGGCAACAATTATTGTTTGATACTCTGCCATTACTTAAACTCATTGCGTAGGGTTTCCCATAGGCCAAATACTA
>NZ_JBFRVX010001485.1:0-129 GCF_041475345.1 Vibrio sp. 10N.222.48.A3
GGAGTTATAGAACCCTGCATCAGCCCATATAGAAAATGTATCAGCTATGGCAATTTTCTTAAATAAGCCGATAGAAAATATAAATAAACCAAGCGAGATGTTTTTTCTTCTAGGAGCAAGATTCCATTT
>NZ_JBFRVX010001485.1:907-1050 GCF_041475345.1 Vibrio sp. 10N.222.48.A3
TTCTTTATGATGAACTATCGGACCCGCAATTAATTGTGGGAAAAAAGTCACAAATAGCGAGTAGTTCAAGAGGTCATATTCTTTAGTTTCTTTTCTGTAGCTGTCAACTAAGTACGCTATTTGCTGAAATGTGAAAAAACTAA
>NZ_JBFRVX010001486.1:0-1254 GCF_041475345.1 Vibrio sp. 10N.222.48.A3
GTCCGGGGCTAAACGGCGATCATACTCCTGTCGTATCAACGCTCGCTCCAGAAAGCGATGATATTGAGTACGTTAAATGGCGTTACAGTGCATTTAAGAAAACCCCATTGCTTGATTACATGAAAGACAATCAAAAAACTCAGCTGATCATCTCTGGTATTTACGGGCACATTGGCATTTTATCGACTGCTTTGGATGCATTCATGTTGGATGTACAGCCCTTTATTATCGGTGATGCGATCGCGGATTTTTCGCGTGAAGACCATATCCACACTCTCAATTACATATCAGGCCGAACGGGAAGCATTAAAACACTCGATAAAGCTATAGCGGAAATCAACCCAAATGAAGAGAGTATTCTTAGCCTCAATGTTTTGCAGTCTGACGTGGCCGAAACATTAGGTGTTTCTTATGAAGAGATTGATGTGAATGAAAATCTAATCTTCATGGGGCTAGATTCGATGCGAGCGATGACACTTGTAGAGAAGTGGAATAAGCAGGGCGCAAATATCTCATTCGCTCAGCTCATTGAAGCGGTTTCATTGCAAGAGTGGTGGCAAGCAATCGAAGCGACACTGAAGAACCACGCAGAAGAAGTACCAGCATAATTGCTCGCAAGTTAGCGCCAATTATTTATAGAATTTCTTAAGAGGTAAATTGATGAGCGATCAACCAGTGCGTTTACATCCGATGTTGTTGGACTTTGTTCGTAAGGAGAAGATCTCAAAGCATCTACTGCGAGTGACTGTTACGGGCGACTCTTTAAAAGGGTTCCCTGAAGATCAAAATGGTACACACATAAAAGTGTTTTTCCCCAATAGGGAGAGTGGGATATTGCAGTTACCTTATCGAGAAGGTGAAACTGTGATTTGGCCTGAGCATAAACCCGTGCCTCGAGCCTATACCGTCAGAAAGTATCGAGCCGATGTGAATGAGCTTGATATCGATTTCGTGATCCACGGAACCGATTCTCCCGGCGGTGGGTGGGCGATTAAAGCAGAACAAGGTTTCCAAATTGGCCTTGTAGGCCCTGCTGGGCCTGAGCCATTAATTGAACCCGCAGATTGGTATATTATTGCGGGAGACCTAACAGCAGTACCAGCCATTAGTGCTATTTTGGAGAACCTTCCCTCCGACACTCAAGGCCATGTATTTATCGAGATAGAGGATGCTGCAGATAAACATGATATTAAGCATCCGCAAGGTCTGGTTTTGAAGTGGCTAATGAGAGACGAAAAGAGTGATCAATATCTA
>NZ_JBFRVX010001487.1:0-535 GCF_041475345.1 Vibrio sp. 10N.222.48.A3
TCGTTGGTCACCGAAGCTATCTTTTAATGACATGGTTAAATCATTAGCACCAGCTGTTACACCCCAATCTTTACCTTTAGCTTCTGTAAATTGGTAGCTGTTGCCGCCCATTTGGTCGTTATCAGAACGCATGTCTTTCAGCTGAAGCATTACTGCCTCACCATTGTCTGCACCAATTTGGAATGACTTAGTACCGTGAGTACCGTTAAGCAGCTTGTTACCACCAAAAGAGGTTGTTTCAGCAATACGATTTAGTTCATCGTTCAGTGCTGTAACTTCTTCTTGGATTGCAACACGGTCAGCTTTTGTATTCGAACCGTTTGTTGATTGCAGAGACAAGTCACGCATACGTTGCAGAATGTTTGATGTTTCATTCATCGCACCTTCTGCCGTTTGAGCGATAGAGATACCATCGTTCGCGTTACGTACAGCAACATCAAGACCACGACTCTGAACGTTCAAACGGTTCGAGATTTGTAGGCCTGCAGCGTCATCTTTTGCGCTGTTGATTTTAGAACCTGAAGATAGGCGTTCC
>NZ_JBFRVX010001488.1:0-265 GCF_041475345.1 Vibrio sp. 10N.222.48.A3
CCAATACGGTGAACGTAGTCTTCCGCTTTGAATGGCATATCGTAATTCACAACTTGTTCTAGCTGCTGGATATCAATACCTCGAGCTGCCACGTCGGTTGCAATTAGCGCGCGTATTTTGCCTGATTTGAAATCATCCAGTGCTTTTTGGCGCGCACCTTGGCTCTTATCACCATTGATTGATGCCGCTTTAATGCCATCTAGCTTAAGCTCTTTAACTAGAGCATCGGTACCCTGCTTAGTCTTAGTGAACACCAACACTTGTT
>NZ_JBFRVX010001489.1:0-341 GCF_041475345.1 Vibrio sp. 10N.222.48.A3
CATACCTGTTATCGATCCAGCTTGATTCTTTCGACAAATTCATCGAACAGGATCCTGAAGGTCAATACGGTCTTGAAGCTGCTTTCCGTTCTGTATTTCCAATTCAGAGCTACAACGGCAATTCTGAGCTGCAATACGTTAGCTACCGTCTTGGTGAGCCAGTTTTTGACGTTAAAGAATGTCAAATCCGCGGTGTTACTTACTCAAAGCCACTACGCGTAAAACTACGTCTAGTTATCTTTGATCGAGATGCACCAGCAGGTACTGTAAAAGACATTAAAGAACAAGAAGTCTACATGGGCGAAATTCCGCTTATGACTGACAATGGTACTTTCGTAATT
>NZ_JBFRVX010001490.1:0-372 GCF_041475345.1 Vibrio sp. 10N.222.48.A3
GAAATAATGGCAGCAACTATAAGCGCGGTAATAAGCCTTCTACGAATAGTTCTGGCAAGCCAGGTGGTGCAGGTAAACCTAAAAAGTCTGGTTTCGGTGGAAGTAATGGTTCGAGCAAACCGTCTAACAAGTCATCAGGTAACAAGCCTACAGGTAACAAACCTTCACCATCTAGAAGCCGTTCTAAGCCTGCATCTCAGAAATAGTAGACAGAACGTTTGTCACGTAGCTTTACAAAGATTATGTAACGAGATCGCTTCGTAGGAGGGTTCTCGTTCATTGACGACTTCCTGCTATCGAACTCGAACAAGCGCGAATATTGAATTTCAATGTTCGCGTTTTTTTATGGGTGTAATTAGGGCGTGTTGACCT
>NZ_JBFRVX010001491.1:0-1545 GCF_041475345.1 Vibrio sp. 10N.222.48.A3
AACTACACATACACCGATATGGAAATTACGGAAGATAGAAATGCGTCAAATATCGGACAAACACCAGTATTTGTACCAGATCATACTGCAAATGTTTGGGCTAACTACTTTGTACGTAGTGGTACAATGAGTGGCCTTAGAGTCGGCGGTGGCGTGCGTTATGTGGGAGAAACTGTTCTAAACGATACGTCAGACAAAAATAAAGGCCAAGTACCATCATATACTTTAGTTGATTTGTCTCTAGGTTATGACTTAGGAGAGGTTAACAGCTCGCTTAAGAACGCAACAGCTAATGTCGTTGCAAATAACATATTCAATGAAGAGTATTACACTTGTTGGAATGAGAGCTATTGCTGGTACGGTCAAGAGCAAACTGTAGAATTTAATGTTAATTACGAATTCTAACTAAGTTAGGGTTATCAATTTAAAGCAGCCATTACTGGGCTGCTTTTGTCGTTTGAATAAATATAGAATTTAGATTGAGTAGGCAACAATATGAATTTACAACGAATCGCTTCCCATGTTTCTAAAATAAAGAGCTTGCATATAAAGCTGGCGGTATCCGTATTAGCGAGCGCTTTATCGTTTAATGCGATGGCCGATTACCAAGTTGAAGACAGCGAGGGCGTTAAAACCCTTGAAGCTCAGCCTGTTAGAGTGGCGGCGCTGAACTGGGACATAGCCGAACAAGTGATTGAACTCGGTGTAACACCAGTAGCAGTACCTGATATTGCTGGTTATACCGACTGGGTTGTTCAGCCTGCCATTCCAGAAGGCGTGGCGGACATTGGCACTCGAACTGAGCCTAATTTTTCTGCTTTGAAGAAGCTAAACCCTGATGTGATTCTTATCGCTTCGCCTCAGAAAGATCTTCAGGATCGACTCTCGGAAATTGCGCCCGTACTTTACTACCAAACGTACAGTGAACAACACAACAATGCAGCGGCTGCTATAGAGAACTTCAAGAAGATAGGTAAATTGCTTGGCAATGAAGAACAAGCGAACAACAAATTGGCAGTGATGGATGAACGTATCGCTGTTCTAAAAGCTGAGTTAGACAAAGCGTATCCGGGTGACAAGCCAAAAGTTACTTCTTTCCGTTTTGCGAGTACCACATCGGTGTTTATCTACGGCGATAATTCGATTCCGCAATATGCGCTTGAACAGTTAGGTTTTGAAAATGCGATGGATCTTCCTGCGAGTCAGTGGGGCATCAGTCAAAAACGAATGACAGAGCTTAAGAACGTAAAGAAGGGCATTGCGCTTTACTTTGAACCTTTTCCATATCAAGAAAAGTTAGACCGATCCCCGGTTTGGAAGAGCATGCCTTTTGTTCGTAACGGTCAATTTAGTCCAGTAGCGGCAAGTTGGAGTTACGGTGGTGCAATGTCGATTTTGTATAACGCAGAAGCTATGGCGCAATCGCTGTTGACGTTAGCGGAGCAGTAATGAAATCCAGTGGTTTGGTGATGGGGGCAGCGCTGTTTTTCGCTTCCCTTGTTCATTTATGGTTAGGGCAATCTGAATTTGGCCCTATCGGTGAGC
>NZ_JBFRVX010001492.1:0-1073 GCF_041475345.1 Vibrio sp. 10N.222.48.A3
CTGCCAGGGTTTGGTAATAACTGGTTGGTTTTACTAAAAACTACCGCGCTGGTTTCTATTATTGGCCTTGAAGACATGGTACGTGTTAGCGCTCTGGCGGCGGGTTCAACCAAAATGCCATTTACCTTCTATATGACGGTAGCAATCATCTTCTTATTCTTCACCAGTGTTTCGACGGGCTTACTTAAGTTGGTTGAACGTAAATTCAGTATCCACGCGAGGTAGTTATGGACTTTTCATTGATAATTGAAAGCCTGCCGATTTACCTTGGTGGTTTGTGGACAACGGCTTGGATGGTTTGTGTCGCTTTGATTGTTGGCTTATTCGTAGCCATACCATTAGCTATCGCTCGTAACAGTCCAAATATGATGATTAATGCACCAGCTTGGTCGTTCATTTATTTCTTCCGTGGTACGCCGTTATTGGTGCAGTTGTACCTGATTTACTACGGTATGGACCAATTCTTCCCAGTAAAAGATACACTATGGGAAAACGCGTGGTTCTGTGCTTTAGTTGCGTTTATTCTAAACACATCAGCATATACTGCAGAGATCATTCGTGGTGCTATTAATGGCTTACCGAAAGGTGAAGTTGAAGCAGCAAAAGCGTACGGCATGAGCACACCAAAGACTTACCGCCGCATCATTTTGCCAAGTGCTCTGCGTCGTGCATTACCGGCTTACAGTAACGAAGTTATCTTTATGCTTCATGGCTCTGCAGTAGCAGGTATCGTAACCATTATGGACCTAACTGGCGCAGCACGTTTGGTCAACTCACGCTACTACGCTCCATTCGAGTCTTTTCTAACTGCAGGTCTATTCTACATGGCGCTAACGTTTATCATCATTGCGATTTTCAAATTTGCAGAGAAGCGTTTCCTTGCTTACTTAAGGCCGTTAAGTTAACTCTACGATACAGATTTTCTTAGATAAACGGCGCTCTTGTAGCGCCGTTTTTAATTTCAATTCAATTGTTCGGGTTCTAATAAGTTTAAGTGGTATTTGTTAAATTCACTCCATAAATTACGAACCCATTAGTCGAATCAATTGACTTAAGTAAACCCATAGATACAC
>NZ_JBFRVX010001493.1:0-1401 GCF_041475345.1 Vibrio sp. 10N.222.48.A3
TGGCTATTCGCTAAGAATCAAGGTGGTGAATTCGTTCTGCGTATCGAAGACACGGACCTTGAGCGTAACTCTCAAGAAGCGGTTGATGCAATTCTAGAAGGCATGCAATGGATGGGTATGGAATGGGATGAAGGTCCTTACTACCAATCTAAGCGTTTTGACCGTTACAACGAAATGGTTGATAAGCTACTTGCTGAAGACAAAGCTTTCAAATGCTATGCGTCTAAAGAGCTGCTTGACGAAATTCGTGCAGAGCAAGAAGAAAACAAAGAGATGGCTCGTTACGATGCGAACCACCCTAAAATTGTTGCAGCAAACGAAGCAGCAAAAGAAGGTGATGCGTGCGTTATCCGTTTCCGTAACCCTAAAGAAGGCAGCGTAGTATTTGATGACCAAATTCGTGGTCGCATTGAAATTTCTAACAGCCAACTTGATGACCTAATCATTCGTCGTACAGACGGTGCACCAACATACAACTTCGTTGTTGTAGTGGATGACTGGGACATGGGTATTACACACGTTGTACGTGGTGAAGACCACATCAACAACACACCTCGTCAAATCAACATCTATGAAGCACTAGGCGCGCCAGTTCCAACTTTCGCTCACTGTGCAATGATTCTTGGTGATGACGGTGCGAAACTTTCTAAGCGTCACGGTGCTGTTTCTGTAATGCAATACCGCGACGAAGGTTACCTACCAAATGCACTAAACAACTACCTAGTTCGTTTAGGTTGGTCTCACGGTGACCAAGAGATCTTCTCTCAAGAAGAGATGATTGAATTCTTCAGCCTGAACGCTATCAGCAAGTCTGCTTCTGCATTCAACACTGATAAGCTACTTTGGTTGAACAACCACTACATCAAGACTTCTGAGCCTGAGTACGTTGCTAAATACCTGCAATGGCACCTAGATGCACAAAAGATCGATACAATAAATGGCCCGGCTATCACTGAAGTGATCACGCTAGTTGGCGAGCGTTGTAATACGCTTATCGAACTTGCTGAACAGTCTCGTTACTTCTACGAAGATTTCTCTGAGTTTGAAGCTGGCGCAGCGAAGAAGCACCTACGTGGTGTTGCTAAAGGCCCACTAGAGCTTGCTCTTGCTAAGGTTGAAGCGCTTGAGGATTTCACTACTGCAAACATCAAAGATGGTGTGATTGCAGCAGTATGTGAAGAGCTAGAGGTCGGCATGGGTAAAATCGGTATGCCACTTCGCGTAGCAGTAACAGGTGGCGGCCAGTCTCCTTCTGTTGATGCAGTGATGGAGCTTGTTGGTAAAGAGCGCGTAATCGCTCGCATTAAGATGGCTCTTGAGTTCATCGCTAAGCGTGAAGCTAACGCTTAATTGAGCATTAGCTAGATTGAAAAAAGGGTCAGTAACTTGGTTACTGACCCT
>NZ_JBFRVX010001494.1:0-583 GCF_041475345.1 Vibrio sp. 10N.222.48.A3
TAACCGCGCCACCAAGCTGCATGCCAATAAAATCTGAATTTGCGTACACACGGAACGTTTTGCCACAGTGAATCTTTTCTTGAAGTTGCTCAAGGAATTCTGCATCAGGGGAAGCCACAGAGATTGCCGTTGGCATACCCATCGCAAGCTCTTTGGCGAAGGTAGGTCCTGATAGAACTGCTAACGAGTACCCATTACCAAGCACATCGTGAGCGACATCTTTTAGCAGGCGACCAGTTTCCGGCTCTAAACCTTTAGTAGCCCAGCAGATACGAGAACAATCTGTTAAGTGAGGCTTAAGGCTATTTAAAACGATATCAAATACGTGGCTAGGGACGACAACAAGAAGATCACGACTTGCTGTTACTGCCTTCTCAAGGTCTGACTCGATGATTAGGCTTTCTGGGAAGTCGATATTTGGTAGAAATTCATTATTTGCGCGCTCGGATTCGAGACGAGCCATGTGAACAGGATCATGCCCCCACAGAACAACGTTTGCACCGTTACGCGCTAGAGAGAAGCTAAAGAGGTTCCGTAAGAACCTGCGCCAATTACTGTCATGGCGATCTCTTTGCCGTAAGCG
>NZ_JBFRVX010001495.1:0-749 GCF_041475345.1 Vibrio sp. 10N.222.48.A3
GAAAGAGTACTTCCAAAAGATCTGGCCAGTACTGACGTTCGCTTTCACGTCTCGTAGCTCTGCAGCAACTATTCCCCTGAACGTTGAAGCTCAAATCACTAAGTTAAACGTACCACCAGCGATTGCTAACCTGTCTGCGTCTTTCGGTGCAACAATTGGTCAAAATGGTTGTGCGGGTATTTACCCTGCAATGCTTGCAGTTATGGTTGCGCCTACGGTTGGTATCGACCCAATGGACATTAACTTCATTCTGTCTCTGATTGCTATTATCACAGTGAGCTCATTTGGTATTGCCGGCGTTGGTGGCGGTGCAACTTTCGCTGCACTTATCGTACTACCCGCGATGGGTCTTCCTGTGACTATCGCAGCACTGCTTATCTCTATCGAGCCACTTATCGATATGGCACGGACTGCGCTTAACGTATCTGGTGCAATGACAGCTGGTACAATCACAAGCCGCCTATTGGCTAAAAAGGACAAGCAGCAAGATTTGGAACAAGCGAACGCTTAATGGGTTCGATTGATCCAATAACTTGAGTCTCGTTAAACAAAAACCGATGCACATGCGTCGGTTTTTTATTGCTTATTAGTTTTGTTTATTACTTTACGACCATCCACATTCTATAACGCAAAACTCTATATTTGTTCAATAGTACAATAAGTTAGCCATGAAACATCAGCCAAACTGATATATGATGCACCGCTTCAATATGTCACATCATTCTGGCACCCGTTCGATAACAGGATCC
>NZ_JBFRVX010001496.1:0-1467 GCF_041475345.1 Vibrio sp. 10N.222.48.A3
TATATTCATAGTTAGAGGGTATACTCAATAAGTTTTTATTTCAACAGATGTCGATTTTATATTATTTATGGCTTTATAAATATACATTATCTCAATACCCAATAAATTTGTGTTATGTGTCCATAATAACTATTAATTTGATGTATGTTTTTGTATCAGGTAAATTTTCCTCGCAATTTCAATTAGACCAATGGTCAACATACTTTTTATAGGATTATTATGTACTACAAAACTTTAGCAAAAATGGCTGAACTTAAAATGAAGTTCGAAGATGATGTTCGTGGTGTGACTGCAGTTGAATATGCAATTATTGCCGTTGTAATGTCAGGAATTATATTAACTGCGTTCCAGAATGATACTATATCAGGAGGAATAGACGCAGCACTTGGCGCTGTAAAAGCTGATTTAGACGCAGCTAGTAAGTAATTGAAATATAATAATCTATAAGGGGCTTGTGCCCCTATTTTGGGCTTGATATGAACAGAATAATCATTCTTCTTTTTGTTGCTTTATCTATTTTTTCAACGCTGGTATATATTAATATTAACTATATTTCAACTGACGAAGAGCCACTTGAGGTTCACGAAAAAGAAGAACCTAAAGTCAGCATTTTAGTTACTCAAAAAGAAATTAGACGTTCTCAACCTTTAATCCCCAAGTATTATGAACAGAAGTTTGTTCACATATCTGATTTAGATGGTTACTACTATACGTTAGAAGACGATTTAGTTGTTAAACCTGGTGCTCTTTTTAAAGATGACATCAGTAAAGGTACTTATTTAACACAAGATATGATCTCCAATCCGGGAGACCGAGATTATATGTACTTGTCACTAAATGATGGTGAATTACCTTATTTTTATGAAGTAACAGGTATTGGAGTCGTACAAACGGCAACTCTTACTCCTGGCGATAAAGTGAGTTTTGTTTCAACAACGTCTTCAAAATCAAACCTGGTTGAGAATGGGTATGGTGATATTGGCGATCTCGTTAGCCGAGTAATTATCAGTGGGGCGCGTGTTTTGCAGGTAATAAAAGGCAGTGAAGATAGTGACTCCGAAGATGCAGAGGATAAAAAATACAGTTTAGTCATTGCATTGAATATGCGGAGTGTTTTGAAGCTAGAAATGGCTCAAAAAATTGGTGATGTGAATATTATTCCATCTGAAATAGAAAATCGCTATTTATCTATCCGCAGTAGTGACCTTTTAGAAACTCAGTTTGGTGTCAGAGAATTACGTGGTAAGGAATAACATGACTTTAAAGAAGAAAAATATAGCCTTGCTATTGTGCGGGATTCTTTCATGTCCATTGCTCGCATCAGAATTAATGAACTTGGATCAAGGCGCTGCGAAAACCATTAATTTGAAGAGACAGATATCGACGGTGTTTGTCGCGAATCAAGAAATAGCAGACTACAAAATTATCGATGAAAATAAGGTTGTAGTTTATGGCGTTGGCCAAGGA
>NZ_JBFRVX010001497.1:0-1480 GCF_041475345.1 Vibrio sp. 10N.222.48.A3
CTTCATGATTGCTGATCGCTTTCTCCATACTCTTTTCAATACACAATGTGTCTAGCCAAAGCAGAGGAATCGCTCGTAAACCGTAACAGCGAAGAAGATATTGGCTAATGAACCTCTCTTCTACCATGCAAGCGTGCGCGACAATAATCTTGCCTTTCGCTGCTTCGAAGAACGTCAGCATCGCATCATGAATAGAAGCGCCCTCTTCTAACATTTGCGGCGTAATATGGTTAATCACGGCGGTTTCAGCGTTGATCTGCGAATCGTTATCCAGATAAATATGCTTTGCGGACGCTAAGTCTATTCGCCCCTTGACCACATCGACCCAACCCATGGACAAAATCAGATCTTGTTCGCTGTCTAGACCCGTGGTCTCAAGATCCAACACGATATAGTCACTGTCTTTGGCCAAGTCCGTCATTTCAGGGCAAGGCTGATCTACGAGATCATGTAACGCTTCTGGCAACTTAACCGTTCCCAGATATTGCTTACGTTTACGTTTAATTCGCTCAAGCGGATGAAAGTAATTTAAAAACGATTTCATTAGCGTGCTCCGAAACGAATTTTCGCCGCTTCTTGAAGGTCAGCAATGATCCTAAAGGCATCTTTCAAGTGTTTACGTTCAAAGCTACCAAAGCTATCTGGATTGATATTGTTGTCGGGCACATCTCCGTTCTTCAACGCTTCAAGTTGATGACCGAATCGGAAAGAGAGAATGAACTGGTAAGCACCTAGAATGTTTTTGAATGCGTCGTCGCTCAGCATGCCTTTTTCATTGGCTGCCGCAAAGCGTTCATCAGTGGCCGACAAGTCACACTCCACTGCAAGACCATAAATACGTGCTAAATCAATAATCAAGTTGATGGCGTATTTCTTCACGTTCAAGGTTTTCTTGTTCTCACCCGATTTTTCTAACACCAAGCTGTTGAAGATACCCAAAGGTGGATTGGTATTGACCGCATCTTTCACGAGCGTACTTAGGAACTCACGGTTGCCGCGAATATTAGTATGCAGCTCATCACGAAGAATGCCTTCGAACTCACTGTTGCCATAAATAGTACGGATCTCTAGGAACACACTGATGTTGAGTAGGCGTTCATACTCAGGGTTGGCAACCCACTTTTTATAGTAGTGCTTCCAAACATTGAGAGGCTGACACCATTTTGGCGTCGCTGCCATGAATTTACCTGGGCATAACGGGTAATCGCAGCTTGCCAACCCGTTGGTCACCATCATCGCTAAGTGTTTGAAGTAAATACGGTCACTGTCTGTCGCATCATCAGCCAGTACAATCGCGCTGTCTTGATCCGACAACATGTGCACTTCATTACGCGCGTGCGATCCGGCTACGATCCAAGAGAAATCACACGGTGGTGGGCCTAATTTATCAATCGCTATTTGAATCAATCGGCGGGTGTAGGCATCCATGATCATGGTCATTACCTTACCGACGGTTTCCGGTGCAACCTTGCCTTCCACC
>NZ_JBFRVX010001498.1:0-328 GCF_041475345.1 Vibrio sp. 10N.222.48.A3
GCTGATCAGCTTCTGTTTAACCAACTCATTGATAGCGTTGTTGGCACGAAACGCGGACGCTTCGCCAGTATCTTCAAACAGTCGAGTGACAATAGTGAATGCATCGTGCAGTTCACCCTCGCCCAACTCTTCATCGAACCTTTCATTGCTTAGTACGGCGATAGCAATCAAAAATGCTAAGCGCTCTGGTGGCAAGTTTAATGAAAAATCATGCTGCTTGACCCAGCCCACCAACTCATCAATTGGCTGCTCTTCGGCAGTTTGAGTCATTTCACTCATTGTGGTTCCTGTTACTGTTGTTCGTCATATCGAACGTATTAGATATGAC
>NZ_JBFRVX010001499.1:0-380 GCF_041475345.1 Vibrio sp. 10N.222.48.A3
ACATTCTTGCTATCTGGGCAGATGATCTTGGTTACTACAACACTAGCGCATACAACCGTGGAATGATGGGCTACGAAACGCCGAACATCGATCGTATTGCTCATGAGGGTGCTATTTTTACGGATATGTACGCACAACAATCTTGTACGGCTGGCCGTGCTTCGTTCGTGACAGGTCAACACCCATTCCGTACCGGCCTACTTACCATCGGTATGCCAGGTTCAGCACACGGTATTCCTGACTGGGCTCCTACCATTGGTGATGCTCTTAAAGAAGAAGGTTACGCCACTGCACAATTCGGTAAAAATCACTTAGGCGATCAAGACAAACACCTTCCTACAAACCATGGTTTTGATGAGTTCTTTGGCAACCTTTACCAC
>NZ_JBFRVX010001500.1:0-653 GCF_041475345.1 Vibrio sp. 10N.222.48.A3
TGATAAGACCAAGTAGAAGGCCTGGAATAACCGCAAGAGCAGTAACTAACCAGCCATTTGATAACAATTGATCCATGGCACTTGGAGCCATTTTTGCAATCTCAGCGTTCTTTCTACGCTCTTCATCAAGCAGCTTTTCCACTTCGCTACGAATGCGGTCTTCATCACTAAGTTCTGTTTTTAGCTCATCCACTTCCAATTGAACATTCGACAACATCAGACGAAGTTGATGGTTTTTCTCTTCAAGTGACAATAGCTCAGTTTCTGAAAGCTCTAGCTGTTTCTCTAACTTATTCACCTCTCGGGTTGGAGCCGATTGAGCTTGAGATGATTGAGTTGGAGACAATGGCTTTTTAGCGGCTTCAGTAGTGCTTACTTGCTTAGCAAGAGCAACATTTTTTGCATCAGAACTCGACGCTTTTGGTTTTGAAGCGACAGGCTTACTTGCAGGAGCATCGAGCTTAGCAAGGTGCGTATTCATGATGTTAACGGCTTGCTGTGTAGAACTTGCACGTGCTTGCTCTAAAGAAGGCACTCGTAAATTACTGGCAGGCAGCAAGCTGTGGATATTCTGGTTTTCAAACGCTTGTGGATTTAGACGATAAATAGCCAACAAGGTTTGCTGAACTGAAACGGAATTATCAGGGCGTAAC
>NZ_JBFRVX010001501.1:0-417 GCF_041475345.1 Vibrio sp. 10N.222.48.A3
GCTTAACTATGCAAGATTACTTGATCTAAAAAATGACTACGCAGGCTGATAAAAGGCAGTTTTATGCGCCATAAATTGGAAGTTTAACTGTTTTTATACACAGCTTTGTTTATTTAAGATTCTGTTTTTATTGACTTTTTCGTTTTTGTGTTAAATTCTACGTCTAACTTTGCCAATCCTGAACATTGTGACTACATGCCTCTGGAAGTATTTCATAGCATCACTGGTGAGGAGTTGTCTTGGATAAAAAGTTGCTATGACTCTGAGATATTTGGGGAAGCCATACAGACTTCATCGAACTATCCATCCTCTTAAATTTCGTGTCAGAAGGCGAGCGTAGTAAAGTACTGGATAAATGAAATAATCTTTTAAAACAGTTTGAAAAATTCAGCTAACAATAAATTTAAGAGTGATTCA
>NZ_JBFRVX010001502.1:0-1366 GCF_041475345.1 Vibrio sp. 10N.222.48.A3
GCACGAGCCGCTTCAATCGCCGCATTCAATGCCAGTAAGTTGGTTTGCTCAGAGATCCCTTCAATCACACTTAAGATCTCAGTGATGTTACCGTTATTTTTAGCCAACTCTTCAACAATAGGCACGGCGCTCGACATACGATCCACCAGCTTTCTCATTTCACCGGCAGAAAGTTCGATAACCTGTTGGCCTTGCTGAGCAGAACGATTCGCTTCACAAGCGGCATCAACGGCTATTTCAGCATTTTGTACCACTAAGCCCGAAGTCTGAGTCATCTCTTCTGCCGCGGTCGCCACAAGATCCACTTCTTTAAACTGAGACTCACTACTTTCACGAGTACTTGATGCAGAGGCCTTCGCCTGGCTTGTCGTGCTCGCCACTTGCTCAGTGGTCTGAATCACCTCTTTAATAGTGTGTTGAAGCTTGTCTAAGAACAGGTTAAACCCTTGTGACAACTGACCAATTTCGTCTTGAGATTTCACTTCCAAGCGTTGCGTTAAATCACCTTCACCAGAAGCAATATCGTTCAGTCTTTCAACTACCTGTCGAATAGGCTTAACAATGGACAGTGAAGCAAAAGCGATGATCGCTAGACCGAAAAGAATAAAGCTAATACCCGCAATCACTTCAGTCTTAATACCTTCACTTAGCTTAGTACTAATAATGGCATCCAATTGATTCGCGTCAGCAACCACACTCTCTCTTGGAATCTCAAACAGCACACCCCAAGTTTGGTTGGCGGCAACAACAGGTGCAAATGCGAGTAACCACTCACCATTCTCACTCCATTGAGTCGTGACTTCACCACCAAAGATAAAGTCCGTCATTAGATCGCTACTTGTATTGTTGCTTTGAAAACTCGAACCAACCGCAATACTTTGATCATCAGAAGCGATAACGGAACCATCTAAACTCACGACGTAAACCGCCCCTGCACCTTCAAACAAGCTTTGATCCGATTGAGTGACAACATTGGTCAAACCATCGAGCCTTAAGTCGATGCCCAAGAAACCAATCGCCACATCATCAACGATGATAGGCACCGAAATCGAAGACGTAAGCAGTTCTTGACCAACGCTACTCACAACTCTTGGCGTACTAATACACGTTTGGCCAGATGACAAAGGACAGAAAAAGCGTTCGCTATTGCTGTTATCACTCAATGTTGATTCTGATAACACGTTTGGAAGAACGTTCTCGCCATTATCTGCGACCTTCCAATAAGGAGCAAAACGCCCTCTTTCATTCGAGCCGACATAATCCGCATCGACATAATTCGCATCTTCAGCATCAAGTAAATCGGGCTTGAAGACTAGGTAAGCTCCTTGAATAGAATCAAAGTTCAAAACAGAACGACGAACCATTT
>NZ_JBFRVX010001503.1:0-588 GCF_041475345.1 Vibrio sp. 10N.222.48.A3
ATTAAATCTATAGTCAGCCCTTCGGAAAGTGTTCCTGAGATAGCGAAAAGAACGGAACGCACGCGTAGATAAACCTAACAAAAACATAAAGGTGACGCTCTACACTCGGCGGTTTTGGTTCGGAGTTAAGTGTGCTTTGTAAGTTGGTCGTGGCGCCCCTTGTATTAGGCGTAGTGTGTCAGTGTGGGAATGTAGGTGTTCTTATCTAATATCCAAAGGTGTGTAAATAATGAATAAAGTACATGAACTTCAAAAAATGACTGAAGAAGAACTACTTGAGTATGGTGTGTTGATCGAAACTACAATTAGTTCGCTATTAATCGAATCGAAATCAAGCTCACCAACTAGGTCCAATCAGGCTGGAATGAGACTTGATTCTTGGGATAAGAAACAAAGAGAGTTAAATGACTTCCTATATAAGAAAGGTTAGTTAAAAGTTTGACTTTGAAGAACTAGGTGCGTGTCTTTATCGTGGGCTAATGGATATCGAAGGTGGGCTTTCAATGTGCTAAGTTGAGAGCCCATTTGGAAACTTAATAGGACTACGTGGGAAAAATACATACCAGCATTTAAGGTTTCAAGATACTT
>NZ_JBFRVX010001504.1:0-507 GCF_041475345.1 Vibrio sp. 10N.222.48.A3
TAGCCGATCCACAAATCAATCGCTTGTTGGCCCCAACTGGTGATTCGGTCTAGCTTCATTTGCAAACCAAATAGGGTTTCACCTACAAACTCGAGCTCATCGTCACCATAAACAATTTCTTGAATATCAAGAATCTGGGTTTGCAGTTCATCGCCCGCCGCTTGCAAGGTGTCTTGCAACTCTTTTAGCGTGGCTGAGGTTTCCGATAGCAAAGACTCACAGTTGTTGATTGCTTCTCGCCAATCTTTATTTAAAAGATCCGCAATTTGCTGTTTGACGGTTTGTTGCTGTTCATCCATAACCCGTTGGTTAAGATCGATCTGATCAAAAATTTCGCCAACAGAATACTTGAGCACGCCGTACACATTCCTTCTCCAATGCCCCGGAGTTCCACCTTTCTGGGCGGCTTCAATGGCTTTTGCCATCTCATCGGCAACCATAGAAAGCTGGATAGACAGTTTTAATTTAGAAAACTGGCGGTGACGTAAGTAATAATCTGAGATACCA
>NZ_JBFRVX010001505.1:0-380 GCF_041475345.1 Vibrio sp. 10N.222.48.A3
AGACAAGTCATTTACTGGCTTGCGCATACCTTGAAGCATTGGACCGATAGACACTAGATCTGCTGAACGCTGTACCGCTTTGTAAGTCGTGTTACCCGTGTTTAGGTCTGGGAATACGAATACTGTCGCTTTACCTGCAACTGGAGAGTTAGGCGCTTTAGAAGCGGCTACGTTTTCCATGATTGCAGCGTCGTACTGAAGAGGACCGTCGATCACAAGATCAGGACGTTTCGCTTGAGCAAGTTTGGTTGCTTCACGCACTTTATCTACGTCTGCACCTTTACCAGATTCACCAGTAGAGTAAGAGATCATAGCAACGCGTGGGTCGATACCGAATGCCGCAGCAGAATCTGCAGATTGGATAGCGATTTCAGCAAGCT
>NZ_JBFRVX010001505.1:1139-1988 GCF_041475345.1 Vibrio sp. 10N.222.48.A3
TAGCGATTTCAGCAAGCTGTTCAGCTGTTGGATCTGGGTTGATCGCACAGTCACCGTATACAAGAACTTGATCAGGCAGAAGCATGAAGAAGATTGAAGATACGATAGAAGCATCAGGAGCAGTCTTGATGATCTGGAACGGAGGAACGATAGTGTTCGCCGTTGTGTGAACAGCACCAGAAACTAGGCCGTCAACTTCGCCAGCTTCAAGCATCATAGTACCTAGGAATACTGAGTCTTCTAGCTTCTCACGAGCAACAACTTCAGTCATACCTTTAGCGCCACGAAGTTCTACTAGACGAGCTACGTAGTTTTCGCGAACTGATGCAGAATCGATGATCTCAACGCCAGCGCCAAGCTCAACACCTTGCTGTGCTGCAACGCGACGGATTTCTTCAGGGTTACCTAGAAGTACACACGTTGCGATACCGCGCTCTGCACAGATAGCCGCAGCTTTAACTGTACGTGGCTCGTCACCTTCAGGAAGAACGATGCGCTTAGCCGCTTTACGAGCAAATTCAGTTAGCTGGTAACGGAATGCTGGTGGGCTTAGACGACGGATGCCTTGAGTACCTTCAGATAGAGAATCAATCCAAGGGCCATCAATGTGGCTTGCAACGTGATCGTTAACGAACTCGATACGCTCTTTATCGTCTGCAGGAACTTCTAGGTTGAAGCTCTGTAGGTTTAGAGACGTCTGCCAAGTGTTACCTTGAGCTTTGAAGATCGGTAGACCTGAAGCGAATGCTGGTGCACAAAGGTTAGCAATACTTTCTGGAATGTCGTAACCGCCAGTCAGTAGGATTGCGCCAATCTCAACACCGTTTTTCGCAGCAAGAGCCGCAGCAA
>NZ_JBFRVX010001506.1:0-513 GCF_041475345.1 Vibrio sp. 10N.222.48.A3
GAGGCGGCATTATAGAGAGTTCGATATAGAGCACAAGAGCTTTTTTAAATAAAAGTTTTGTTCGCCTAAAAAGCCACCACATCCGCATTTTTCGAATAAAAACTAAACATTTGAGACGTATCACAGCAATACATTGGCAAAATGGAAGCCATGAACGTAAGATTCATGTGTCTATTTTGTTAATGGTAGATGCGTATATTTCGTTTATTAATATGTAGTATTCCGATATGAACTCAAAAAAATCGATGTTGTTAATTGTCGCGCTAGCTGTATTGGGCGGCATTGTTTTCTCTCAGGTAGATATATCGCCTGCAATTACCTTTATCCTTGGTGTCTTGGCTTCCGCTTTTGTTGTTAATTTTTCAAGCACCAACTCAAAATCAGAGTCAGAACCTAAGGCTTCAACAAAAACACTTTATGTGGGTAACCTTCCATACAAAGCGAATGAATCACATGTACGTGAATTGTTCTCTGAATATGGTGAAGTATTTGCTGTACGTTTAATGAAAGACA
>NZ_JBFRVX010001507.1:0-437 GCF_041475345.1 Vibrio sp. 10N.222.48.A3
GCTTTGATCTGATCAACTTGATTCGCCAAAGAAGTATCTTGGAAATATTCACTGTGTGTTTTTCCTAAGTACAATTTCTTATTTGCTACTCGTTGATCCAACTTGTCTTTAACAATAGTGCCTTGTGCCAACTTATTGTTTAACTCAAGCGCAATTGCGGAGCTGTCTGAGACTATACTTCCTTTTGTATCGTAGTAACGAACTTGGCTGATATTCGCATCAAATGGGTCACAGTAAGCCGCTCCCAAATCACCATTTTCAATAATGCTGCTGTATTGTGCTTCGCTAATAGGCGTCTCTTTGTTTAGTACGAACTGGCTCCCTCGTACACACCAATTAATTCTTGTTCCAACACCAGGGAAGTATGCCGAAATCAAGTTAACTGCATAGTATGTATCTGGGGCTGACTGGTTTAATTTTGCATATCTATCAATCAC
>NZ_JBFRVX010001508.1:0-948 GCF_041475345.1 Vibrio sp. 10N.222.48.A3
GGTCGCTATTTTAGCTAACAGTATTTGCGCCCATATATCTAAGCGCCCTATCGATTCATGGTTATTCATAAGGAAAAACAATGTCATTTTCAGCTATCGCTGCCTTAGCGGTATTCACTGGTATCCTCTTTTTTCTCTACGGACAGCAGAAAAAAGAAAACACACTTTCTCGCCTCGTTTTACTCGGTTTAGTTTTCGGTAGTGCTTTTGGCCTTGGTCTTCAACTGCTATTTGGTGAAGGCAATCCTATTATCAAAGAGACGCTCGACTGGGTAAACATTGTGGGTCGTGGTTACGTTGGCCTACTAAAAATGGTCATCATGCCATTAGTGTTAGTTTCAATGATTGCGGCAGTAGTGAAGCTTGAGAAAGGCGGCTCACTAGGTAAGATTTCCGGCATCACCATTTCTGTGTTGCTAGCAACAACGGCAATTTCTGCGATTGTTGGTATTGTTGTAACACAAGCATTCGGCTTGTCGGCTGAAGGTTTAACTGAAGGCGCTCGTGAAACAGCACGTATCGCAACACTAGAAAGCCGCATCGGCAGCGTTTCAGATCTAACTATTCCACAAATGCTGGTTAGCTTTATTCCGACTAACCCATTTGCAGACCTAACAGGGGCTCGCTCTACTTCTATCATCGCGGTAGTTATCTTTGGCGTGCTAACGGGTATTGCTGCTCGTAAGGTGATGGCAGAGAAAGAAGAATTAGAATCTCCAATCCGTACGTTCGTTGAAGCGGCTCAATCTATCGTTATGCGCTTAGTTAAGATGATCATGGCACTAACGCCATACGGCATCGCAGCATTAATGGCGAAGGTAGTCGCAACGTCAAGTGCTTCTGACATCCTAAGCCTATTGGGCTTCATCGTTGCTTCTTACGTCGCTATTATCCTGATGTTCGTCGTTCACGGTGTGTTGGTTTCTTTTGTTGGTGTCAACCCGAAAG
>NZ_JBFRVX010001509.1:0-904 GCF_041475345.1 Vibrio sp. 10N.222.48.A3
ATATGGTGGTCTGATTAGTAATTTTCCTGCATAATCGTACAGCTAATTAATCAATGAGTGATGAACTATGAAAATTATAAAAATAGTCGCTGTTATCGCACTTTTCCTAATGGCACTGGCTTTAGGCTCTCAAAACCAAACAATTGTGAATTTCAATTATTTGCTAGCGCAAGGTGACTTCCACCTGTCAAGCTTGCTAGGTGTTGTATTCGTTTCAGGTTTTGCTCTTGCTTGGTTAGTCTTTGGAAATATGCACATGCGATCTCAACTAAAAATTCATCGCTTGAAGAAGCAACTCAATAAGCAATCAAAGCAGGTCGCTGCTGAAACTAAAGCTTAAAGGCCATATTTGATGTTAGAGTTACTGTTCTTACTTTTGCCCATCGCAGCCGCTTATGGTTGGTATATGGGTAATCGTAATGCTCAGCAAGAAAAACAAAAGCAATCACACCAGATCTCCCGCCAATACGTGACGGGTTTGAACCTATTACTGTCAGACCAATCTGACAAAGCGGTTGATCACTTCATTGAGTTACTTCAAGTAGACAATGAAACCATCGATACTCACTTGGCTTTGGGCAACTTGTTCCGCTCAAGAGGCGAAGTCGACCGCGCTATTCGTATTCACCAAAATCTTATCTCTCGGTCTGGGCTTACCCTCGATCAAAAAAACCTCGCATTGCAACAATTAGCTAAAGACTATACGGTCTCAGGCTTTCTTGATCGCGCAGAGAAAATTTTTGAACAGCTTGTAGAAGAGCCTGATCATAAAGAAGGCGCTTTACAGCAGTTGGTTGCCATTTATCAGCAAACGCGTGAGTGGAATAAAGCGATTCATTACGGGAATATCTTAGTTAAGCTGAGCAAGAAGAAAATGAAGACGCGTGCGATGGTTGCACACTTC
>NZ_JBFRVX010001510.1:0-2138 GCF_041475345.1 Vibrio sp. 10N.222.48.A3
ATTACGAGGTGCAAACGCATCCAAAGATCCATCTTTTGGCCAATCTGGATCTTCTGTGTATTCCATTGCATTCAAGTGATACAACCAACCCCAATACTCATCAAAACCGTGCATTGTCGGTAAGAATTCATCTCTATCACCAAGGTGGTTTTTGCCAAACTGCCCCGTGACATAACCCATGGTTTTAAGGATTTCAGGAAGCGTTGGCGTGTCGGCACTTAAACCAACTGGGCCACCCGGTAACCCAACTGAGTGCATGCCTGTTCGAACAGGGAGTTGACCCGTTAAGAATGCAGAACGACCCGCCGTACAAGAAGGTTGAGCATAGTAATCCGTTAATAGCATGCCCTTTTCAGCAATACTATCGATGTTCGGTGTTTCGCTGCTCATCACACCATTGTGATAAGCACTCAGGTTTGATATTCCAATATCATCCGTGAAGATAACAAAAATATTCGGTTGCTCTTGTGCTGACCATGCTGATAGCGAAAAGCTACTCAACACACTCATCACAACAAGGTGGAAAATCCTTTTCATAGAATGTCCTTATACTGTTTCAGATTGCTCTTTGTGAACCATTTTTATTCCTACCAAACCAAAGCCAAGCTCCAATAGTAGATAGACGACAAGTAGCCAGTGAGGCATGCCATCTATCAACAAGCTAATGACTCGGCCGGCAGCCAAACCCAACATGAAGACCACCAAACTGTAGAGTGCTGGCAGTCGGTATTTCTTTAGTAACGCCCCTACTATCCAAAACAGAGCCAACGCTAAGTACAACCCCATCACAGCACGAAAGATATGAGTGACATTGATAGGGCTAGCATCAATTCCGAAAAGATAATCAAGGGAGACAACGGGGGCATAACCGTACGACAACGCAATCGGTGTTAAACCCAAAACAGCAACGAACAAAAAAATGCTTTGTGGCTTCATATCCTTACTCTTTTAATTTGGCTCTTTTCAAAAAACATAGTCTACAATCAGCAATATACAAGTTGCATATGTGAAAAATGGATAGTTAAAACACACATTCACATTCGTGCTATTTCACATCGAAGATAAGGATATCAATATGGCTAAATGGCATTACCTACTCGCATCAGCGTTGGCTGTTAGTTCAACCGTAAATGCACAAGAAGCAAGTTCACAATCGGACACGAAAAAGTGGCAACACAGCATAGAAATTTATGCGCTTGCTTTAAATATCCGTGGTAATACAACAATTGGTGATATTTCTAGCGATGTTGATGTCGACCCTGCATTCATCATGGGTCATTTGGATATGGGAGCGATGCTTCGACTAGAGGGGATCTATAACAATCAGTGGGGTTATTACGTTGACTACAGCTACATGAAACTGAGCGGAAAGTCAGATTCAATCATCGGCAACACAGGTATTCTTAATGGCAAGCTTGAGATCAGACAAGGCGTTTTAGAAGCAAAAGGCTTTAAACGCTACCAATACGACATTGGTGCCATTGATTATATGGTTGGATTACGCTGGTGGGATAACGATATTGATTCCAAACTCTACACAAACAGCGGGACAACCCTGAATTCAAGATCTTTAGAAGAAGATTGGATTGATTATCTGATAGGCGTTCGTTGGACCAAGGAACTCAACAAAAATTGGACTGTGCACACGAGCTTAGATATGGGCCTTGGAAGCGATACCGACTTTACCTCATCTCTGTTAACCGGCGCTCGCTATCAAATTAACGACTGGTCGGATTTAAATCTGGCGTATAAATCCACTTGGGTTGATTACGAAAACAAAGGTACCTTTGAATACGATACCGCATCGCAAGGGTTCCTGATTGGTTGGGCTGCTCACTTTTAATCCGATTATCGTAACGTGTTAGAACCCTCGGCCAATCCAATGCCAACCCAACATTGGTCATTTGGATTTAATTTCAATTAAAACGTAAGCCTCGAATGATTCTTATCTCTGGTGATGACCTCCGTCGCCAGAGGTTTTTCTGCGTGAAACATGCACCGCCCTCCCTCATAGAAAACCCATTAAATCATAGACTAACTCTCGCACACCGCGCATTTGATCCATCTAAAAAATTGTAATTTTAGGTCATGGAAATACAGGCTTATGTTTTGAGATATTTAATCTTCATTTAATCTTA
>NZ_JBFRVX010001511.1:0-671 GCF_041475345.1 Vibrio sp. 10N.222.48.A3
GTAATATTAAGGTAGGTACCTTTGTACCTGAAGGAGTGGTGTCGGTATGAATAAAAAGAACGTAAAACTCAAAAAAGAGCCAGTCAAAGCACTGGATCGTAAACCGATCGGGGCGAAAGATGACCCTGAAGAGACTCCGCGTGATTGGCATTCGATGTCAGAAGAAGAGCGAATGGAAATCCTTTCTCACCTTTCAGACATGCCTTTTCAATAATACCGCTGGTTCTTCAGAGTCTTTCTTAAAGGCCCTGTTTTCTTAAATAAACAGCTTTCTAAAATAAAAATGTTATTAAACAAACATGTGATTCGCTTTCGTTACACCACGATGATACGTGCAAAATGTATCATCGGCTTCCGTGGTTTTACTGTGAATTTTAATGTTTGTGATCACTTCTACAGCCCCTGCATCGTAGCAAGCTTGTTCTGCTTTTTTAACGATATCTAGCAGTAGGTTGAGTTCACCTTTCATCGTGGTTTCCATAGCTCCGACTTGGAAAGGCACATCGGCAGCTTTCACAACTTCAATTGCTTTATCAACCACTTCGAAGTTGTTGCCTTCTTTAACGCGAGGGATCACTTGGAAGGCAACCATCACTTCTTTTTCTCTTTTTAACTCAGGCACTTTCTGCTTACTCTTGGATAGGGAATTGTTGCAGATGATAGGTTAATAC
>NZ_JBFRVX010001512.1:0-628 GCF_041475345.1 Vibrio sp. 10N.222.48.A3
ACTAACAAGCGTTCACTTTCATCAATCTCAGTTTTCGTGACAGCCGCGCTTTTTTTACGTAAAATACGTCCCCTTTTATTTGGTATGAATTTTGTGCCAATTACGCTGACTGTCGAGAGAAAATGCCATGAGCAACACAGACAATATCTTTTCCGCTCCTATTGATAAAATTGGAGACTTCACCTTTGATGCAAGGGTTGCTGAAGTATTTCCGGATATGATTCAACGCTCGGTGCCTGGTTATAGCAATATCATCTCTGCAATCGGCATGCTGGCTGAACGCTTTGTAAAGCCACATTCAAATATTTACGATCTTGGCTGCTCGCTTGGTGCTGCGACACTTTCTATGCGTCGTCACATTCAGCAAGAAGGCTGCACGATTTTCGCTATCGATAATTCAGAAGCCATGGTTGAACGCTGTAAGCTGCATGTAAACGCCTACCGCAGTGACACACCGGTAGAAGTGATTGAAGCCGACATCCGTGAAGTGGAAATCAAAGACGCCTCTGTTGTGGTGCTTAACTTTACACTGCAATTTCTGTCTCCTGACGACCGATACGCTCTGCTTGAAAAAATTCATGCAGGCTTACGCCCGGGCGGAATCTTAATCCTTTCTGAAAAGTACGTA
>NZ_JBFRVX010001513.1:0-1303 GCF_041475345.1 Vibrio sp. 10N.222.48.A3
GATTACTCTCGGCCTGCTCAAGTGCTTGTTGTAGGTTCTCTGGTAACTCGTGAGTTTCCATTTGTGAATCTTGTTCTAGCACATAAGCGCGAATTTCTTTCTTCACTGCGGCAAGTTCTGTGTAAGCAATACGCTCAAGTTCTGCAGCTTCTTGTGCTGCATCTCTTTCTTTCTCAAATTGAGCCAGTGCCATACCTTCTGCAGACCAAGGGTCCATATCTGGTAGTTCTTCGATATTGATCGTTGGCTCGATGTACGCGTCTTGATGGCGTAGGTCGAGGCTAGTTGCACGAACCGCTGAAATCATCAGCATCACAGAGATCACCAGTAGCGGTAAGCCACCAACTATTGCTGCCGTTTGTAGCGTACTTAGACCACCCAAGAACATCAGAATCGTTGGCAAGAACGACAGTGTGAATGCCCAGAACATACGGTTCCAACGCATTGGCTCTTCGGTCACGTTGTTTTGCACAACAGACGCTAGGATGTATGAGATTGAGTCAAATGTCGTTGCAGTGAAAATAATACACAGCAGCGTAAATACCGCGATAACTAGTGTACTCATTGGCAGTTGCGCAAGCATCGAGAAGATAGCTTTGGTAGCGCCTTCTGCATTCAAAATCGCTACTACATCCAGTTCACCAGAAAGTTGTAGTGATAGGCCATAGTTACCTAGGATCATGAAGAACAAGAAACAACCTAGAGAGCCAAAGAAAATTGAACCTGACACCATTTGTTTGATGGTTCTTCCGCGAGAGATTCGCGCAACAAACAGGCCCATACTTGGTGCAAATACTAGCCACCACGCCCAGTAGAAAATGGTCCAGTCTTGTGGGAAGTGCGTGTTCTCAAAGGTACCGTAACCACCAAATGGTTCAGCCCACGTTGCCATCACGAAGAAGTTAGACAGTAGACGACCAATAGAGTCTAAACCTGTTTCTAGCATGAAGATTGTTGGACCGGCGATCAGAACGAAAGTCAGTAAACCCATTGCACCCCAGAAATTGATGTTACTCAGGATCTTGATGCCTTTTTCCAAGCCAGCATAAGAAGAGTAAGCAAAAATTGCCGTACAAACTAAAAGCACCATTGCTTGCGTAAGGTTGTTTTTAGGTAGACCGAATAGGTGATTTAAGCCTTCAGTGATGAGAGGTGCTGCTAAACCTAGTGTTGTCGCGGCGCCACCCAGTAGACCGAAAATGAATAGGATATCGACGATTTTTCCAGGTACGCCTTTACTGCGGTGTTCACCAAGAACAGGCATTAACGCACTAGAGATCTTTAGAACAGGCTGTTTACGCAC
>NZ_JBFRVX010001514.1:0-405 GCF_041475345.1 Vibrio sp. 10N.222.48.A3
GATTTACTTGAGAGGCTGATCTTGAATCTGCTAGATAATGCGTTGAGGCATAGCCCGAGTGGAACAATGGTGTCGTTAGATGTAGGTTTAGAATCGGATTCAAAACGGGTGAAGGTCATTATCCATAATGAAGTTGAACGAGAGGCCCCTAATGGTTCGTTAGGTATTGGCACCAAAATCGCTCAGTCGATACTGATGTTGCATCATAGTGTTTTAGAAACAACAAAAGCAGAAAACTCATTTCAACAAAGTTTCTATTTGCCTTCGGTTTAGCCCTGTCTGTCTTCGATTTAGTTCTAATTTCTTTCGATATCGTTCTACTTGCCGCCGTTCTAGGGGATAGGCGAGTTGTTCTTTGAGTAACGAACAACTCGTTGAGCAGCTTTTAAGTTGAGAAGTTGAGAA
>NZ_JBFRVX010001515.1:0-611 GCF_041475345.1 Vibrio sp. 10N.222.48.A3
CCCATTGTCGGCGGCTTGATTGTCGCTTTTGCTATTACAGCCCTGCACTTTAACGGCCTTGATCTTGAGTTTTCTTTGCCCTTGCAGAACACATTTATGTTGATGTTCTTTGCAACGGTCGGCCTTGCAGCTAACTACACACAGCTGATGAAAGGTGGTGCCAAGGTATTCCTATTCTTAGGGGTGGCTTCGGTTTACATCATTATCCAAAACGGTGTAGGCGTAACCTTAGCAACGACACTAGGCCTTGAGCCCTTGATGGGTTTGATTGCTGGCTCTATCACCCTTTCGGGTGGTCACGGTACAGGCGCGGCTTGGTCTCAAACTTTTGCAGACACGTTTGGCATTGCAAATACGTTAGAAATCGCAATGGCTTCAGCGACCTTTGGTTTGATCATCGGTGGTATTATCGGTAGCCCAGTGGCGCAAAAGCTGATTGATAAAAACCAGCTTGAATCTGAGTACGGTACTGGCACGCAAACGCACGAACGCTTCCCTGAACTTGTTACTTATAACGAGTATGAAGAAGACAAAGTGACGGCGAAGAAGGTGATTGAGGTGTTGTTCATCCTTCTTATCTGTATCACAGGTGCGAAGTACCTAGAGCAGTG
>NZ_JBFRVX010001516.1:0-257 GCF_041475345.1 Vibrio sp. 10N.222.48.A3
AACAACTCAACTCTTTGTATAAGAAGCATACCAATCTGAACTCTTTGGCGACTATTCATTTATCTACATTGGGTAACTCAAATAGTGATTAGTGTGTTTTTTAAACACTTTTTAAATGCGTTCTCAATTGAAGACTGCCACTGTTATAGAAAATTTGAGATTTTAAGTGCCTGATAAATTTGATTTTAATATTTAATTTGTGGTTTTTTGAAAGTTTTTCTAAAGCTTCTGAATTTTGAGCCGTTATTAAAAGTAAC
>NZ_JBFRVX010001517.1:0-594 GCF_041475345.1 Vibrio sp. 10N.222.48.A3
ACCCTTTGTTTATGAAACCTGATACAAAAATCTCAGTTGAAAATGTGGCAGAGGTACTTAGCGCGACTTATAAAGACACGGTTTTGGAAGGAAAATCGAAACGACCAATTAGAGTTGAGCGTCAACTAGAGTCGCATATTATTCAGCTTCGCCCTGAGATGCCAGAAGAGCTTCAAGGTATTATTTGGCAAAGCTTCGGCGTGTTACCAGAATCTGTTTTAGTGCCGTTATACTCAACCCTACAAGATTACCCAAAAGCGTACCAAGTAGGCGATGATAACTACAGTGATGATTCAGCTTATTGGCAGTTCCGTAGCCTAACCGCCCTCGCTTCTACAAACCCAGATAAGTATTTACCAGTACTAAAAGCAACTTGGGACAAAGAAGAAACTCAATTATACAAGCAGGTCGCACACTTAGATAAAACGTTAACAGACATGTATAAAGTAGATAAACAAGCGGCTCTGAACATGGCTGCCGACTACTCATACGGACAGCTTAAGCGTACCTTAGATATGGCAACTGAGCTTAGATACAAAATGATTACAGATTTGACTAAAAGCACAGAGAAGAAATACTCAGAGGAAGAGTTTA
>NZ_JBFRVX010001518.1:0-303 GCF_041475345.1 Vibrio sp. 10N.222.48.A3
GTATCTGCTGCCTTCTAAATGGCAACAGATAGTCTATTCAATTGGGATTTACCCCATAAACCAAGAGATAAAAATCAACGCACCAAAACCGAATGTTGCCATCAGTGCCGTATCGCCACCGCCTGCTGTATAGCTGCCTTCGGTTTGTAGGTGAGGGAAGTCAGGCCTACGAACCTTAACCACCATTGCGAGTGGTCCCCAGATAGCTAGGAACACCAACACCATGCCTGCATAGTCCAACATGCTCACGAACTGGCTTGCGAACAGCTCTGCTAATACCAAAGGCAATACAAAGGTCAGAGC
>NZ_JBFRVX010001519.1:0-273 GCF_041475345.1 Vibrio sp. 10N.222.48.A3
GCTGAATGGTTGGTGTGGGAGCCAAAAGTCGGCAGGAATCAACGTTCTAATCTGACTGTACGTTTTAGCAATCAAGAATTGACTCAACATGTTGCCAGTAAACTGATAGAGCAGGGCAAATACGAAAAAGCACTCTCAATTTTAGACAATGACCGCGCTGTATTTGGCTCTCTCCTCCAAGAAACCTCTGGCGCGACGATGCGTGAAGGGCTGCTGCACGTTCAATTAACCTATAAACGTAAGTTTGAAGACTTGTTCCCGCATCATATTCAC
>NZ_JBFRVX010001520.1:0-862 GCF_041475345.1 Vibrio sp. 10N.222.48.A3
TTTGAAAATAAATCATGCAGCACATCTTGTTCTTCACCCTGTGGGCTGAAAGAAGTCAGTGGCGTTGGTTTCTCAGCAAACGCATCGGAGATAGCTTCGTCTTCACCGTATTCCGGCAAATCAAACTCATCGAGCTCTACGCCTTGCTCTTCCGCTACAGGCTCACCACTGCTTTGTTCGATGTCATCTAAGACTGAATCCGCTTTTGCGCTCTCTTCATCGTATTCAGGCAGGTCAAGGTCATCGAACTCAAACTTTTCGGACTCTGGAGCAAGATCTTGCTCTAACTGCGCTTCATCCGGTTCGCTAACCACTTCCGCCAACGCATCTTCTTCGCCAAACTCTGGAAGCTCTAAATCATCAAACGAGAACTCGTCTTCGCCTTCTTGCCCTAAAATTTCTGCTTGTTTCGTTTCTTCAACTTGAGGAGCCGTTTCAGCTTGAGGCTCAGGTGTTGATTCTGATTCTGGGTCTAATTGAGCATCAACAATAGGGACTTCTGACTCCGTTGTTACTTCAGCATCCGCTTCTGCCAAGGCATCTTCTTCACCAAACTCTGGAAGATCAAAATCATCAATCGAGAACTCATCTTCGCCTTCTTGATCTACCGCTTCAGCTTGTTCCGTTGCTTCTACTTGAAGTTCGGTTTCAACTTGTTGTGCAGCTTCAACTTGCGGTTCATGGTCTAACTGAGGTTCAACAGCAGGAACCACAGGCTCTTCCGCTACTTCATCAACTTGTGCCAATGTTTCTTGTTGAGCCGTATCATCTTCAATCAGCCAATCATCGTCTTCTGGCACACCGAATTCATTTGGAACGATCTCTGGCATATGTGCAGCACGAACTGGCTCTGGCTCTGGCT
>NZ_JBFRVX010001521.1:0-231 GCF_041475345.1 Vibrio sp. 10N.222.48.A3
CATTAATATTGATATTTTTTATAATGCCGTGAAATTATTTCCTAGTTCTTCCTATCCTTTTTAGTAAGCAAGTTAACAATTCATTAACCTGCGATGTAAAAATACTATTAAGTCCTAGAGGGAATGACTATGAAAAATTCTAATCTTGCTGTTACAGCTGCAATCACAAGTGTACTAGCGTTTGGCGGTGCAGTTCTTACATCAGCACCTGCGGAAGCAGCAGCAAAAGAA
>NZ_JBFRVX010001522.1:0-1712 GCF_041475345.1 Vibrio sp. 10N.222.48.A3
GCCAATTGGCATCCTTTTTTGTTGGTTGGCTTTTTCTTTGGTCTACACAACCAAGGCGTTACAGTTCAAGGTGTCATAGATCAAGCTGTCATGACGTGTGGTTGAACATCGTCATTGTATTGCTCCCTAATTGCCATAAAGCCATCTAGGTTCTGTTTAAGAGCCACAACACACTCAGGGTCGAACATCGAACCCGAGTGAGCCTCAATGTAATCCATGACTTCATCGAGTGTCCACGCGTGCTTATAGGCTCTTTTGCTCATCAGCGCATCGAATACATCGGCTAATGTCACGATGCGTGCTTCGAGCGGTATTGCTGTGTTACTCAAAGCATCGGGCAACCCTGTGCCATCAAACCTTTCATGATGATGACGTACGATATTTTTAATGAATTGGATTTCCTCAGAACACATCGCGCTATGGCATGATAGGGCAACCACATTGTTAATCATTTCTTCACCGTACAAGGTGTGGTTGTCCATGACGGCTCGTTCTTCTTCATTAAAGCGTGCGCTACTGAATAGCACTTTATCTGGAATTCGATATTTACCTATGTCGTGAAAGGGCGCATACAGCCGAATTCGGTGAATGAATTGGTGCGTAATTTCTTCCTTGCTGTGCGACAGAGTACGAGCAATGTGTTCACTGTATTTACCCATGCGAATAAGGTGTTCTTTAGTCTCTGGGTCTCTCGCATGACCCATGTTTAAAGCAATCGCTAAAGAGGATTGAAAGTGACGTTGGCGCTCAAACCATTGAATGAAAAGGCTAGAGATCACTTGAGTGAGATAAGCGATATCACACTGGATGGTTTGGTTAGCAAAGAACCCCGTTGATGAAGCATTGATAAACACAAACCCAAGATTACTTTCTTGATGATGAATAGGTGTTGTGTAACTGCTTTGATGACCGATATCGAGCAAGTGAGATATTTGTTTGGTTGGGCTAATGGTGGTGAGGTCGTGGATGATTCGAGTATCTAAAGACTCAGCCATTCTAGATAAAGCTGATTCTGGCTTTAGTTCTTGTTCGATGTAGCGATGCTCAGCTTCTTGGCACAGAGTATCCGAAACAAAATAATTCGATGCTCTATTTTCATTGCACAGCACGACCGAAAGCCTAGATAGAATGGGGTAATGTTCGCGAGCTAGCCGAAAGAGATCATCAACGATAGCGATAATGTCTTTATCTTGGGCGGCTACTCTGCTGATTTGGGAGTAGTCAAACATGGTCAAAGCCAACCTTTATTTATAGTTATATCATTGTTTAATATCATTATTAGTAGGTTTCTATACCACTTCTAACATAGCACCTTACTGTTAATTAGCAACACTGCGTTCTAATAAGTTTAAATTCCATTGATAAAGTAGGGATATTTCATTCTTCTATCATGGTTTTTGTTAACTTGAGCTAGTTTGGTGGATCTTTAAGACAGACCCTTTTTAGTAGGGGCGGCTGTATTACACGCAACATCAGGATGGTAAGTGACCATATTAAAATTAAATTGAAAGATAAATAGGATAACGAGCATGCTTTATGCCATCATAAAGGCATAGATAAGGGCAATGGATGATATGCCCAAATGATTGAGCTAGAAGCGGTCAGTGATGACGGTGTTCTAGAGTAAATTCAAGGCCTTTAGTTGCCTTGGAAAAGGTAATGTTATGACTGAAGAAGAAAGAATCGAACTGCAACAAAACAACCCACTGCAT
>NZ_JBFRVX010001523.1:0-986 GCF_041475345.1 Vibrio sp. 10N.222.48.A3
ATTTTATTGAGCATCTACACGACAATGACGTTAAGATGGAGGCAGAGAAATATTGCCCACAGCTATAAATTGAAAATTAAGAAATAAAGGATTTAAGTACAGATGCGATCACCGTTAAACGCCCTTATGGTTCAAGGGACAACGTCAGATGCCGGAAAAAGTGTTTTGGTGGCAGGTTTATGCCGTGTTTTGGCAAGGAAAGGCATCAAAGTGGCACCTTTTAAGCCTCAAAATATGGCGCTAAATAGCGCAGTGACAAAAGATGGTGGCGAAATTGGTCGTGCTCAAGCGGTTCAGGCACAAGCTTGTAATATTGAGCCTACCGTCCATATGAATCCTGTATTGCTAAAACCCAATTCAGATACGGGTGCGCAAGTGATTCTACAAGGAAGAGCACTGACGAATATGGAAGCGACCGGATATCACGACTACAAGAAAGTTGCGATGAATTCGGTTATCGATTCGTTTGATCGACTTTCTGAAGAATACCAAAGCGTGATGATTGAAGGTGCGGGCAGTCCCGCAGAGATAAATCTTCGAGAAAACGATATCGCGAACATGGGCTTTGCTGAAAAGGCAGACATCCCAGTGATCATCGTTGCTGATATTGATCGTGGCGGCGTTTTTGCACACCTCTACGGCACATTAGCTCTATTATCTGAATCTGAACAAGCGCGCGTAAGAGGCTTTGTGATAAACCGTTTTAGAGGCGATATTGCGTTACTTCAATCTGGTTTAGATTGGCTAGAAGAGAAAACAGGTAAGCCTGTGATAGGGGTTTTGCCTTATCTGCATGGTTTTAACTTAGAAGCGGAAGATGCCATTACCTCAGCCCAAGAGTCTGATGGAGAAGCTAAACTTAAGGTTGTAGTGCCAGTACTAACTCGAATCAGTAACCATACAGACTTTGACGCTCTGCGACTTAACCCGTCGATTGATTTACGTTACGTAGGCAAAGGCGAGCGCCTGAACAACGCTGATTTGAT
>NZ_JBFRVX010001524.1:0-384 GCF_041475345.1 Vibrio sp. 10N.222.48.A3
GGTTGGTATTTCCAGTGATTGAGCAAGCTGACGCATCTGCTTGAATTGACGTTGTCGGTAGTCACGAGCTGTGTCCGTATCGAATGATGCGGTGTGAGTGCCAAACACGTGGTAAGCCTGACCGTTTTTGATGACTTCAGCGTAATTCACGCCTTTATCAGCGAAACAATCTGTGCCTGTACAATCAGGGAACACGTATTGCGCTTCGTTGACAATAGGGTAGCGGCTCACAATTATCACACCGCCGTCATAGATGTTAATCCCATCTTTATCGAGCATTTTGGTTTGATAAGGAGACTCTTTTGCAAGTTCACGCAAGAATTCATCTCTGCCGTTAGCAAACACCTCTTGTAGAGCCAACACGTCATAGCCCTTTACGTATTG
>NZ_JBFRVX010001525.1:0-500 GCF_041475345.1 Vibrio sp. 10N.222.48.A3
GGCGATATTAGTGATGAAGTGAGCTTCACCTTCCCCGAGCCTGCAATTCGCAAAGCTAAGCCTAGCGAAGCAACAATCCAATACAAGGTTTCGTTAGAACAGTTAAGTGCAGTAAAAAAATCACTAGGGGTTACTACCAATTATGAAGTCGGAGAAGAGACTTTTAAATATTATGTACAGTATGAGTGTGATTAATGAGTAACAGTGGGAAACTGATTAATTATGGCGTGAGGCCTGCTAAAAACATCGAAAGAAAGATGATGAGAGATATGTTTTTACGCTTGTTTCCTTTTTGCCCTCTGCCTGACTATCAATATGTTGGTTTGGGTGCCAAATACTTCGTGGATTTTTTCTTATTCCATAAATCATTGCACATTGACAAAATGATTAGTATCGAAGGGGACACCAATAATCGGAAAAGGTATCATTTTAATAAGCCGTTTGATTGCATTGATATTAAATTCGGGCATTCAAATGCAGTTCTTCCAAAAATTAATTTG
>NZ_JBFRVX010001526.1:0-409 GCF_041475345.1 Vibrio sp. 10N.222.48.A3
GATCATTGATCGTCACCGGGGTGTCACTCAAAGCAACCAATGAGAAACACATCGCCATGCGGTGATCATCGTAAGAATCAATCGCCGCGTGCGTCAGTTCAGCCACAGGGTTAACAATGATGTAGTCTTCACCCTCTTCCACCTCAGCGCCTACTTTACGTAGTTCTGTTGCCATTGCCGCTAAGCGATCCGTCTCTTTCACACGCCAGTTGTAAACATTGCGGATTGCGGTTGTTCCTTTAGCAAACAGAGCCGTTGTCGCAATTGTCATCGCCGCATCTGGAATATGGTTATAGTCCATATCAATGCCTTTTAGCTCACCACAACGAGAGATAACGTAGTCATCACCCCACTCGATTTCAGCACCCATTTTCTCAAGTGCATCAGCGAATTGGATATCACCTTGGAT
>NZ_JBFRVX010001527.1:0-1115 GCF_041475345.1 Vibrio sp. 10N.222.48.A3
CCACCAGCCGTGTTGTCCAATGATGATCTAAGCACTTTCATTGATACGTCTGACGAGTGGATTAGAACTCGAACTGGTATCGAAAACCGTCGTATCAGTCATGTAAATACCTCTGAGTTAGCGACTGTTGCTGCTCAACACGCAATGGCGTGTGCTGGTCTTACTGCCGAAGATATCGACCTCGTGATCATCGCGACGTGCAGCCCAGACTCCCTTATTCCAAATACTGCGTCTAAAGTTCAACAGAACCTAGGCATCAAGAGCGCAGCGGCTTTCGACCTTAACGCAGCGTGTACAGGGTTCATCTACGGCGTTGAAACGGCGACTCGACTGATTCAAGCAGGCAACTACCGTAATGCTATCGTAGTGGGTGCAGAACGCTTGTCATTCTTCATCGACTGGACCAAGCGTGATACTGCGGTTCTATTTGGTGACGGCGCAGGTGCTGTGGTTCTATCTCGCACTGAAGAGCAGGTTGGCTTACAAGAAGCGCAAATCGGTTGTGACGCAGAAGGCCGTGACATTCTAGCGGTACCCAAATTCGGTACTTCTATGGACCGCTTTGCTGCAGATAACGGTTACTGGGACTTTGATTTCGTAGGTAAAGAAATCTTCAAGCGTGCAGTGAAAGGCATGGGCGCTGCTGCACACACAGTATTAAGCCGTACTGGCATCTCAACCGACAATATCGATGTTGTGATTCCGCACCAAGCTAACATCCGAATCATCCAAACTTTGTGTGATATGGCGGGTATTGAGCGCGAGAAAGCGTTTGTTAACATCCAAAACTACGGCAACACGTCGGCAGCTACTGTGCCAATTGCACTGTGTGAATCATTAGAGCAAGGCTTCGTTAAACCTAACTCTAACATCTTGCTTGCGGCATTTGGTGCAGGTTTAACTTGGGGTGCTGGCCATATTAAGTGGGGCAGTCGTGTTGAACCGTTAGGTCAATCGGATGCGAAGCTTCCAGAAGCGGATAAATCTGCTTTGGAGCTTCTAGAAAGAGCCATTTTACACTGTAAAACGCGTCCTAACTCAGAAAGTGAGTAGCGGAGTATGGTACGAGTTCGCCTTTTAAGTCGGATTCGCCCCATGATATAAATCGACCACCA
>NZ_JBFRVX010001528.1:0-949 GCF_041475345.1 Vibrio sp. 10N.222.48.A3
TCCATTGGCCACGGTAGCCGTTACTTAATGATGCATTTCGGCATTCCCATTGAATGGGCGACGTTCTTTGCTGCTACATTGGTCGGCATGATAGGGGTGCACTGGTCGCATAAATTGTTAGCACACCCGAAAGTATTTACGGTTGCAGCCTTGATTCCGATGGTCCCTGGCGTGTTTGCCTTTAAGGCGATGATTGCCATGGTTGAGATTAACCGAGCAGGATACAACCCAGAACTATTGGCATTGTTGATGGAGAACTTTTTGAAATCGATGTTCATTATCGCAGGGCTTGCGGTTGGCTTAGCAGTGCCTGGGCTGTTATTCTACCGTCGTAGACCTATCGTCTAGCTTCAACTTCATTTTCAAGTAAGGACAGGACTTTCGATTTATGATCATCAGCATGATAGCGGCAATGGCGAACAACCGTGTAATTGGTAAAGACAATCAGATGCCTTGGCATTTACCTGCAGATTTCGCATGGTTTAAACGTTCAACTATGGGTAAACCTGTCGTGATGGGACGTAAGACTTACGATTCAATTGGACGTCCTTTACCGGGGAGGCTGAACGTTGTAATCAGCCGCGACGAGAGTTTAGAAATCGGAGGCGTCACGACGGTAACTTCGATTGAAAAAGCACTAGAGCTGGTTAGTGATGTTGATGAAGTGATGATCATCGGTGGCGGTTCAATCTATGAAAGCTGCTTACCAAAAGCGAACAAGTTATACCTGACTTATATCGATTTTGATGTGGATGGTGATACTCAATTCCCAGACTGGGGAGAAGGTTGGAAGCAGAGCTTTAATGATACTTATCAGGCGGATGAGAAAAACAAGCACAATATGGAGTTTGTGGTTCTCGAGCGTTAACGGTGGTTATTAAGCGTTAGGCTCTGAAAATGCTTGCGTTACTGTGCCCAGCTAGCGCAAGCTTCTCGTATCTCGTATCTC
>NZ_JBFRVX010001529.1:0-412 GCF_041475345.1 Vibrio sp. 10N.222.48.A3
TGTTGCATTCTTCCTAGAATCCACCTTTGTTGGACTGTTCTTTTTCGGTTGGGAAAGGCTGTCCAAACGCCAACACCTTATGGTGACTTGGCTGGTGGCGTTGGGCTCAAGCTTTTCTGCATTATGGATTCTGGTTGCTAACGGTTGGATGCAAAACCCGATTGGATCGGAGTTTAATTACCAAACCATGCGTATGGAAATGACTAGCTTTGCCGAAGTGGTGCTCAACCCAGTTGCTCAAGTTAAGTTCTTACACACAGTCGCTTCGGCTTATACCTGCGGTGCGATGTTTATCCTTGGCGTGAGTTCATACTACTTGCTTAAAGGTCGTGACGTTGCTTTTGCAAAACGTTCGTTTGCTGTCGCAGCTTCGTTCGGCATTGCTTCTATCATATCGGTGATCGTATTAGGT
>NZ_JBFRVX010001530.1:0-695 GCF_041475345.1 Vibrio sp. 10N.222.48.A3
GATCGTGGGTTACGGCGCAACTTCAGATGGCTACGACATGGTTGCTCCTTCTGGTGAAGGCGCGGTTCGTTGTATGAAGATGGCAATGCAAAACGTTGATGGCGTTGACTACGTGAACACTCACGGTACTTCAACTCCTGTAGGTGACGTTAAAGAACTTGGCGCAATCCAAGAAGTCTTTGGCGGCAACAGCCCTGCAATCTCAGCAACTAAAGCGATGACAGGTCACGCTCTAGGTGCGGCTGGTGTACACGAAGCAATTTACTCAACGCTAATGCTTGATAACGGCTTCATCGCACCAAGCATTAACGTTGCAAACCTAGACGAAGCGGGCGAAGGCCTAGACATCGTAACCGAAGCTCGTGAACAAGAGCTAACAACGGTTATGTCTAACAGCTTTGGTTTCGGCGGTACGAACGCAACGCTAGTAATCAAAAAATACCAAGGCTAATTGAAGCTAAGGTTAAATTAATAAAAGGTTAATCGTTAATGGGTGACGTGAGTGCTGATTCAACACGCACAGGTCACCCAGTAATCATGACCATCAGAACATAGCTTTTATAAATATGGTTTTAAGCGTGTTTTTTAACCCTAGCTTTGTAAGCTTCGCTTTAGAAAATAGCTTTTTAAATCAAGATTTAGAAGTTGAAAGGTTTCCAGAGCTTGATCAGTACTGGCTTTGGTTAGTACTGGTT
>NZ_JBFRVX010001531.1:0-343 GCF_041475345.1 Vibrio sp. 10N.222.48.A3
ATATTACTCAATATGTCGCGGTTAGCATTGCATACTCTAATTTTACACCAGTAAGTTTACTTTTAGAATACCAATCAGTGTATTGGTAATTAGCACGCTAGCACCTGAATCGCTTTGCAATGAACTGCGGGTGTCATAGAATCGAAAACGTATTCGAATTTTATTGATATCAACGGAAGAGAATAAACAATCAATGAGTAGTATTTTAGAGTGTATTCGTACAGTTGGACGAGGGGAAAGAGGTCGTAAGCCTTTGTCGTTCGAACAAGCCTACCGCATCATGGATGAGTATTTAAGCGGAGAGGTCGGTGACGACCAAATGGCTATGCTACTGATGTTGATT
>NZ_JBFRVX010001531.1:1082-2056 GCF_041475345.1 Vibrio sp. 10N.222.48.A3
TCGTGTGCAGAATGAAACCAATGAAGAAATCGCAGGCTTTGTAAAAGCGTTTCAATCTCGAGTGCCAGACTTAGGTGCTGATATCGATTGGCCGTGTTATGCAGGTAAGCGTAACGATAACGCCAGTGGAAAGCCTTGGAACCTGTTGGCAGCAAAAATTCTAGCTGACAACGGCTATAAAGTATTGATGCATGGCTACATGGACAAACCCAGTGGTCGTACGCATGCCGAAACGCATTTAGAATGTGTCGGCGTTCGCAGCGCGCAAGATCCGCAAGACGCAAAGCAGATTCTAGAAGCCGATGGTATTGCTTACTTGCCTTTGGCGAACTTCGCCCCACAAGCTCAAACTATGATTGGTTGGAAACATCGTTATGGACTGAGAACTCCGATTAATACCGTTGTTCGTGCATTGAACCCTGGTGGTGGACGTTTAGGCTTGCGTGGCAGCTTTCACCCTGGATTCCCACAGCTTCATGCAGAAGTTGAGCATGTGATTGGCAATAAATCCCACTCGGTGATTTCATTTAAAGGCATGAATGGCGAATCAGAATACAACCCCAAGGTAAGCCAAACTGTCTGGATGAGTTCTCCTGAAAAGGTGGAATCTTTCTACTGGGAAGGCACGATGAATGCTGAGCTGCCTCTACCTTCTGAATGTGTACTGGGTACACCGGAAGATGAGATGGAGCTGATGGCGAATAGTGTTGTGGATAGTATGACGGCAATTTTATTCGCAGAAACGCACGATAAGGCTGAAGCTTACTCAAAGGCAGCGCGTTTGTGGGAAGCCTATTGCACTCGTTAGTAGCTACTAGCCAGTCGTTAAGAGCTAGCAAATAACGTATAGCGATTGAAATCGTGAATGAGAAGGTCAGCGAATGCTGGCCTTTTTCGTATATTTACCGTGGTAGGTATTCGCTGTTGAATTAAGTAGGCAATCATTGTCAAGGTGATTGCCTACTCATAACATG
>NZ_JBFRVX010001532.1:0-2463 GCF_041475345.1 Vibrio sp. 10N.222.48.A3
GTTGTGGCCTTGACGCTCAAGGTCTTCAAACTGCTCACTCTTAACTGCCCACAGAAATATACCGACAGCGATGCACACAAGTACGATCGCAATTGGAATAAGTATGTATAAACTTTCCATTATTTACCTTGCTCTTTTAAAAGCCTTAACGAGTTAGACACAACAATAATAGAGCTAGCAGACATGCCAACAACGGCAATGTATGGAGCAACCAAACCAGCAACAGCCAATGGAAGAATAACTAAGTTATACCCCAACGACCACGCTAAGTTTTCACGGATTATCTTACGCGTTTTAAGCGCTAATGTTCGTGATTTAAGTAATCTATCGAGTTTGTCACCCAATAACACCATATCCGCTGAGGCTTTCGCCACGTCGGTACCGCCGCCCATTGCGACAGAAAGGTGAGCACCCGCCAGAATAGGCGCATCGTTAATACCGTCACCAACCATCATGGTGATGTCACTAGCGTCTCTAGAGTTTAAATAAGCCAGTTTATCTTCCGGCTTCGCGTTAGCAACAATGTCAGTAATGCCGATCTCTTCAGCAACAGGTTTCGCGTTAATCAAAGAATCGCCAGTCAGCAGCGTGGTTTTGATTCCCGCTTCTTTGAATTGCTTAATGAACTCAATACTTTCTTTACGAATCGGGTCTTCATAAGTGAATGTTGCGGTATGTCGACCAGACATCGACAAGTAAATACCATTGCTTTCCGATGTTTGTGCATCACCAAGAATGAATTCACTGCTGCCGATAGCGACTTCTTGTCCATTCCACTCACCAGTGATACCAGAGCCAATTACGTTATTGACAGACTCTACTTCGATATCATCAGAAAGATGAGTCTTGAACGCTTTCGCGATAGGGTGGTTAGCATGTTGCTCTAGGCTCGCCGCTACTTTCAAACAGGTGTCTTTATCAAGTTCTGCGAAGGTTTCAACTTGGCTGATACGAATATCACCCTCGGTCAACGTGCCTGTTTTATCTATGATCAAGTGATTCACTTTGCACAAAGTTTCAAACACATGGCCTTTGCGCAGCAAGATACCGAAATTACCCATACGAGAAGTTGAGCAGGTGATGGCTGTCGGTGTTGCAAGCGATAGAGCACAAGGACATGTCGCAACAAGTACCGAGAGCATAATCCAGAAAGCATCTTCTGGACGTGTTTGGTGCCAGTAAAACCAAGTGCCGAACGAGATAACCAGAATCACAGCAACAAAGTATCGAGCAACCACATCGGCAATCTCTGCGATGCGAGGCTTAGACAGTTGCGCTTCATCCTGAAGGCGAACGATATTGGAAATCACGGAATCCGCTTTAGACGTCATCACTTCCAATTCAAACGATTCATCACCATTCAATGTACCAGCAAAGACGGTATCGTCTTCGTTCTTAACCACATGAATTGACTCACCAGTCAGCATGGATTCATCAATGTGAATTCTGCCAGATAATACTTTGCCATCCGCAGGAATATGCTCACCAGGAAGAACGCGAATCTGGTCGCCGACTTTCAATGTTTTAACTGGAACTTGTTCACCGTCTAATGTTGTCGCCATAGCTGGAACTAGCTTAAGCAGGTTACCACTAGCTGCTGCCGCTTTACGACGCGCGCGCATCTCAAGGAAACGCCCCAGTAATAGGAAGAAGGTGAACATCGAGATAGATTCAAAGAACACTTCGCCTTGCTCTGTCACCGTTGCCACTAAACTCGCAACATAGGCAAACAATAGAGCGATCGACACAGGAACATCCATGCCCAAGGTTCGGCCTTTAATACTACGCCAAGCGTTAATATAGAACGGTAATGCTGAGTAGAGCAGTACAGGCGTTGCGAAGATCAAACTCACCCAACGAAAGTAGCTTTTGAATTCCGGCTCAAGGCTGCCAAAAACTTCGAGATAAAGCGCCACCGCTAGCATCATAACTTGCATAGTCGCTAAACCCGCGACACCAAGACGATAAAGGTAGTTTTTCATCGAACGATGATAAGCGGCTTCTTGTTGGTCAGCCTCGAATGGTGCAGCTTTGTAGCCCAACCTATGAATCGCGGATAGCAACTCGCTTAGTTTAGCCTGAGTGTTGTCCCAACTAAGCAAAGCGCGGTTGGTCGTGGTATTAACACGAATACTCACAACGCCAAGCTTTGAAGAAACTTGCTTCTCAATAAGCCAAGCACAAGCCGCACAAGAGACACCATCTAGTGACAATGTCACCTCAGAGACGTTTTCGGAGTTACGGACGAACTCCAATTGAACATCTTCATTGTCATAGTGACTGAGAGCCAGAAGTTGCTCTGGCACCAGATCGGCTTTTTCAGCCGGAGCAGTACGGTATTGGTAATAAGAGACCAAACCGCTATCTATGATTGTCTGGGCTACGGTTTCGCAACCCGGACAACACATAGGACGAACCGATCCTAAAATTTCTACTTTAAAATCCGTTTCCGCTGGTACATCT
>NZ_JBFRVX010001533.1:0-536 GCF_041475345.1 Vibrio sp. 10N.222.48.A3
CACCAAGTAAATTATTGATTGCATGAGAAATTATACCGAACAGCCTGTTGTAGGGTAATTAAGTTAAATACGCTCAACATAGCGTTGTTAACTAGACGAAAAATAGAAAAGGACCCAACACATAACGTTCAGCCCTTTATTTCTCGTCATTTAAACCCAACGGCATTCTTATTTCCATCAGATCAATATTTATATTCGATTACTTAGATTTCACCGAAGTTGGGGTTAGTTAATGATCGCTTTAATTACTTTACTAACTATTAGTTTTGTCAGCTATTGTATTTTCACTTACCCAATACTAACTCAACAACCAACGACTACTAGTTGTTCGTCACAGAAAGTTTGTAGCCCAAATGTTGAACATTCACATCAGCGTAGCCTAGAGCAACGGCATAGTCTGCTGCGTTTGTTAAAGCAGAAAACATGATTGAAACGGCTAGTGTTATAAACATACTCATTTTCATATTTTGTTCCTTTTTGGCTAAATAGTTTTAACTGGTTAAATGGGGTTAGTTAGTTAATTGAGCGGACTGAAT
>NZ_JBFRVX010001534.1:0-537 GCF_041475345.1 Vibrio sp. 10N.222.48.A3
GGTGAAAGCTCAGCAAACGGAGAGGAAAATATTTTTGAATACACGGTAAACAGGTCTTTCTACGATATAAAAGCACAGGATATGCTTTTCAGGCGTATAAATCATCATTGCATTGTCATAATATGATGTGAATCTGCGCAATCTCGGCTAAGTCATTGAGTTACCGTTAATGAAATAGGCACAACTCAAAAAATTAATGAACCAACGATTTAGACATTAAAAAGCAGAAACATCTCGTTCCTGCTTTTTAATTCATGCTATTTCAACTAAGCGTTAACTGTCGATACCAAGCAATTATCTTCACCAAATTCATTCGGGATATAACGATCAGCATTCGCATCGTTCACCCATTGTTGATCATCAACTAGGTAGCGAAATTGAAACTCACCATCTTTCGGAAGACGAGTTTTAAACTTGTAAACCTTCCCTTTCGCCAGTTTTTTCATTGGGGTCGCTTTCCAATCCAGAAAGTCGGCAACGATAGATACGGAATTAGCTTCTTGAGCTTCTAGCTCGAAAGTCACTTCAACTTCATCT
>NZ_JBFRVX010001535.1:0-499 GCF_041475345.1 Vibrio sp. 10N.222.48.A3
CTGATTTCAGTGGCTTTTTTAATATCTAACGTTTTATCTTTTTATTAATAGGTGGCAACCTCCCTACCTCACCTCTTAAGTCACATCCACAATACAAAGTACTTTTCTACAGAGCCCTTTAGATAGACACTTCGATTAGAAAAGAACGCTTATTACTACACCACTGCCACTTAACCGTTGTAAACAATATCGCTAAGATCGAAGCATAACTCTGTGACATTTCGGCCTTTTGTTTTTAATTTCAGGTGTTTTGAGTAAATAAATCAACAATTTGACTAGATTCGTCGCGAAATTGGATTAGAATCACACTGTTTTTGACAACACTTAATTGAATTTAATGCAGTTCGACCTTAAAGACTCAGTAAAAATTTCCATAAACACATTGGTTGTGGGAATGTTTGTTACATCAATTCAGAAAAGTGAGCGTGTTTATTTATCTAACGCTGGACGCGTGTCTTCAAAAAAAGGAATTGATACATTAGTTAATAAAGGCATTAAG
>NZ_JBFRVX010001536.1:0-694 GCF_041475345.1 Vibrio sp. 10N.222.48.A3
CTTCTAAAGTCTCTGTCACGTCTTTTGTTAAACGAGTTACGCCTTGAGCTTCGCTGCGCTGCCACACAAAACCTTCAGAAGCACCACACTTGGTCAGTAATGTTTGTTGCTGCTCACTAGTAAGACCGCTAAATTGTTTGTGTAACTTAACAATAGTCGGACGGCCAAGATCGCTCACATTTGGGTAAGCTTGTAATAATTCAAGTGGTAAAGCGGCCGCTTTCAACGCGCCACTCACCAAAGCTTCACTGCACTGGAACATTTTAGCGAGTGCTTTCTGGTCTTCAGCTTCGCCTTTATCAAGCTTCGCTTGCATCTCCTTCCCCTTCTCATAGAGAGAAAGTGGTTTATGAGCGTTAGCTACATCTGATAAAAACTTAGCATGTTCGCCGTTAATGTTTTCAGCGACATAGATCAAGAACTCTTTGTCAGCCAAAATACATGACATACGACGACGGCTACCATCAAGAACTTCAATCTTGCCGTCTTTGTTCTTACGGCCAACCGCTGGATATTGCTGGCCGCGCTCTTTAAGCGTAGTTAGTACGTCAGAAAGCGCGTGCTCATTCAAGAAAGACTGCTCACGAGCATTCTCTTCAAAAACAACCGTTCGTGTTGCTACATCAGCGGCTGGAATTCGAACCAATTCAAATGAAACTAAATCTTCACCCGCAACAGAAAGCTCAATCACTTG
>NZ_JBFRVX010001537.1:0-558 GCF_041475345.1 Vibrio sp. 10N.222.48.A3
ACTTTACTCTGAACATATTGATTTCTGAGTAAAGTGGTCAACATAACTAATTCATATCGAGTCAACAAACACATCAGAGTAGAAAAGAGACCGGTAAACATCTCCTAAGATACCTGAACCTAGAGCCAGAGAGTCTCGATCTGATTGGATAATAAATATCACTGCACGAATACGAGAAATTCTCTATTTCTTAGCATATGTATCCCACCGGCACCAATTTGGGCCCTTAATCTAGCGACTTTCTCCTTCAACCTGAAATATAGTCCAATTCCCCTTTGAGATACTTTTCAAACAGGGTGCTCAATACAATTAAGAGTGGTTTAAGCTTAATGAATAACAAGAGGATGAAGTCACCTCATTAAGGGCTATAGCGCTCTTAGCAGAAACATCCATGATCGATTCCTAATTACACATCAGAAGTACCCTCTAGATTCACAGAGAAAAACAGAAGTCAGGTATCGTAGACGAAGGGCTGTTAACTAATACTAAAGTGCACTCGCTTGATAAAGCAAACATCTGCGAACGCAGGGCACATAGGATGAGTTGTAAGCCTTATAT
>NZ_JBFRVX010001538.1:0-745 GCF_041475345.1 Vibrio sp. 10N.222.48.A3
GCAATATGGTTAGTGCATCGTTTAAAGATTGTTTAATTCGTGGAGTGTTATTTAGAAAGTGTAATTTAGAGCATGCTGTATTTTCTGATTGTATTATTGCAGCATCGACTTTCGAGAAAGCAAAACTTAAGAATGCGCAATTTATAAACTGTAAGGTTATTAGCTCTACTAACTTACGTACATTTCTTCCAGAAAATTCTTTTGTTAATACTGAGTTTTACGACACTTATCCGTCTGAAAGCAGCTTCGACCTAGCCCTTGTGGATGTTGTAAATCAACTCAGAGAGCATGATTTTATCCGTAGGTCGACAGTCTTACATCGAAAAAAAGGAAAGCTGGATACAATCTCTTTAGGAGTCTTGGTTGAAGAGTTTGGTCAAAGTAATCTTGTCGCTATTCTTCCTGAGGCTGCGTTGTCAATTGAACGTGAATTTCATACACTCAGTTACATACAAAACGTATTGCGTAAGGTCATTAACGATGGTAGCTTTTAAGCCCCCGGTCTTGCCACCCATAGAACTCTGGTGCTAACGGTTAATGCTAGTCTACGGACTGATGCGGGGTTACAGCGTTAATTGTTTCAAAGTTAGAGGAGGTATTGCCTATGGTAATGGATGTTTTAACAATTTCATCTTTCGTTGCGTTAATTCTATACAAAGTGGTTGTAAATATCAGTTCTATGTTTGGTGGTGAGATTTACCTTCTGCGCTATAAAAAATCCCATACAAACGTATAAGGTGACAAG
>NZ_JBFRVX010001539.1:0-453 GCF_041475345.1 Vibrio sp. 10N.222.48.A3
TTAGTTTTTAGTTGCAAAATCAGCCATTAAGGCCAATAGGTCACGAGACTATTAGCCTTTAAGTTACCGTTTAAACAATCGAATTTAACATTTGATCACTGATGGATCATAAGTGTTGAATAGACTTAAAAGCCAAATCGAGCTGACATTAAGAACTGGTGTCCGTAAGTACCGTTATTTCGAAGGTCTATACCTACTGAAAGCTGTTCTGTTGAGTGGAAGCGAGCCCCTACACCGACAATTGAACTCGTGTCGTCGCTGTCGACGAGTTGACCAAGGCGGGCGTTAACTTCAATGTTTGCCAGCAACCAAGCTCTTAAACCAATATTGATTTCAGTTTTAATGTGGTTACCATCATTACGTTCGATGTTGTGCAGTAACATCTGTCCAGTAATATCAGCCAACTGATTAATTGGGCCGTTGAACCCCATACCTACAGCCGCATCCCAATCC
>NZ_JBFRVX010001540.1:0-337 GCF_041475345.1 Vibrio sp. 10N.222.48.A3
ATCTATAATCAGTAACTTAGATGTAAGATTGGTATTTTTCATATTGAATAGCGCAGATAAAATCCAACTACTTACCATGGCTTTATCTATTTGCGAAAATTTGAACAAAAGAATTGTCATTATTTGCTCTGACCCGTTACCTAATATCGTTCGAAATCATAAGAATATATTTTTCATCATAGAAACAAACAGTAATCATCTGACCAGTCAATTCGAAGAGCTTAAGGCCAAGACACAGCATATGTTCGAGTCCCACTTCGATATCGACAGAGACACAAACAACAACAACCAACTGCCTGTAAAGGTCTTCACATCCGAAGTTATTAACTTTGTGATG
>NZ_JBFRVX010001541.1:0-499 GCF_041475345.1 Vibrio sp. 10N.222.48.A3
TCCGCCACTTATTAGAAAAGCCCTGCTAGAAATAGCGGGGCTTTTTTACATTTGGAGAAAAGTGTTTTGCTGTTAGGTTGTATGAGTGCTGTAAAGCTATCTCGCCCCTGCACTTCACGCTATATCCGGCACATATTAGAAAGCCTAGTCTGACGACTAGGCTTTCGTCGTTTCCGGCATCTGAGTTTATTATTCGTCTCCGACTTTTGTTGAAGCGTTTCTCGTTGCTCACGAACTCTGATATTCCAACACTAATTATAAAAGTCCTGCTCTTTCTAGAAGCGCTTGATTACGTTAGTTGATATTTGTGGCTATCGATTCAATGATTAACCTTTAGAGAATGTCTTAGTGAGGTTTACTTCTTACTAATTTGAAATGGTTGATAAAGATGTCTCGTCTTTAGTCACAAGGTTTTTCTGGTTCGGCAACTCTTGCTATATCTCTACTGCTTAATAGATGAACCTATTAAGCAGTTGCGTGAAACCCCGGCTTTAGCGTT
>NZ_JBFRVX010001542.1:0-401 GCF_041475345.1 Vibrio sp. 10N.222.48.A3
ATTCAGACCATTTCACTTTAGTCGCAGAAGTGTCAGGTAAAGTCGTTGGGCACATTACCTTATTCATGACGACTAAGGTGAGAGACCGACATAGTGCTGGCTTAGGGATTGCGATTCACCCTGATGCACACGGCAAAGGGGTTGGGAAGGCATTAATGAAAGAAGCGATTAATCAGACTGATAATTGGCTTAATCTGGTCCGTCTGGAGCTAGAGGTTCATGCCGATAACAACGCTGCCATTGCTTTGTATGAACGAGTAGGTTTTCAGTTAGAAGGCACTAAAAGGCTGAGTACATTCAAAGGCGGGAAATACATTGATATGTTGTTGATGTCGAGGATTAGACCTGATTATCGTTGATTGTTAGACCTATAACGTCCTATTTAGATGAAATCAAAGAAG
>NZ_JBFRVX010001543.1:0-295 GCF_041475345.1 Vibrio sp. 10N.222.48.A3
AGAACTTACAACCCATGGTCGACTAAGATTCTAACTTGGGGTGGTCTACGCGGAGGCTTAGCTCTAGCTATGGCACTTTCAATCCCTTCAGGTATCTGGGTGATTGAAGACAAAGCAATAGATGTTAAAGAGATAATCCTCGTTATGACCTATGCTGTTGTTGTGTTCTCTATTCTGGTTCAAGGATCAACAATCACTCCAATGATAGAAAAAGCGAAACAAGCTGAGAAAGAATTGGATTAATACCTAAAAATATAAACGAAGGTCGCTTAGTATAAGCGGCCTTTTTTGTACC
>NZ_JBFRVX010001544.1:0-482 GCF_041475345.1 Vibrio sp. 10N.222.48.A3
TTTTCTATTCAATTGTTAACTAAGCTTAAAAGCTATACAGTGAACAACTAGGCTAAACCTTGAACTGATTAACCAATTTCTGCTGCTGTTGGGACAGTTGATCAATTTCGCTACCCACTTGTTCAGAAGCTGCGGCTTGATCCAAGATCTTCGCACTCAAATCACGGATATTAACGACACTTTGGTTCACTTCACCGGAAACCGATTGTTGCTCTTCTGCCGCTCTCACGATCTGGTTGTTCATATCACTGATCGCTTCTATAGAAGTAAAGATCGAACCCAGATCTTCGACCGCTTTTTGAACATGTAATGCCGTGTCGTTAGCGAGAATATTACCTTCTTGTATCGCTTCAACGACATCTTGAGTGCCCGCGTGGACCTTGTCGATCACGGTTCTGATTTCACCAACCGATGACTGTGTGCGACTTGCGAGGTTTCTTACCTCATCAGCAACGACGGCAAAACCTCGACCTTGCTCACCT
>NZ_JBFRVX010001545.1:0-1458 GCF_041475345.1 Vibrio sp. 10N.222.48.A3
CAGTACCGGCGTTAAAATAGATAGCATCATTGCCGTTGTTGCCGTGTTAGACATAAACATCGAAAAGATACCAGTGATCAACATTAAGCCGAGCATCACAAACTTTGGGTCTTGTCCAAATGGCTTCAATAATACACGGGCTAAGTTTACGTCTAATCGATACTTAGTGGCGGCCATCGCTAAGAAAAAACCGCCCAAAAACAGCATGATGATTGGGCTGGCGAATGTCGCCATGATGTCGCTGTATTTTAACAACTCACCAAAATGTTCCTGCCCATGCTCAAACCTTAAAAAGATCAGCCCTTTATCCGACAACATCAACAATTGCAGAACGATAATAACAACAGACGTCGCGTAGATCGGGATGGGCTCGAACACCCAGCACAATGCCGCTAATAAAAAGATCGCGATAACGCGTTGTTGAATAATCGTAAGGCCTTCAAATGGGAACGCTGATAGCGGCATTACGAGGATAATGAAAGGAATTAAAATAGGGATAATGTATTTAATATAGGGGCGCATAGCACAAAAACTCTTCCTGAGATAACAACTACTTAGAAATTAGATTTAAAGTTCTAATTTAGTCCGACAACGAATTATCGACCTCTTATCACTATCTCACTATCGGCTAGATCAATGATTCCGTAATCGCGATATCCCCTTTTTCGATTCTGTGCGCTACCTCTACGTTTGTATGTGATTTACTGTTGCAATTAAATTCAGGAGAGTGGTTTCTACGTTCCTAGTCATAATCCGTTCCAGTTACTCTAGATACTGTCAGAACAGATCAGTCACTTAAAGTCACGTCCATAAATTAAAGCCATGCCCATAAATTGAGGACCGCTTCTGATAAAAGCGCTGAACAACCTTTTAAAGGATGAAGTAATGGATACTGGCACTACTATAAAGTGCCTTTTCTAATAGTTGGTTGCTTGTCATGTTTCCTCCTTGAAACTAAGACCGAATAGATTTGGTTGTTTATATGACTAGCATCTTTGAGAGACAAATCGAACGGTCTACACCGACATATTTACCATAAGCACTGGATTCTGAGTAAGCGTGGCGACAATAAAAGGTCACCGCTTTAGAGTTAACTCTACGTGTCGATAAAATAGCTTTTCGATAACCTTTTTCAATCGCAAGACATTCGAGTTGTTTCAACAAATATGAGCCAGCACCGGCTTTGTTAGAGTACATCCGCTTAAGTTCACAAACTTCACTTTCGTGATATCTAAATACCCCACATGCCACCGCGCTATCATTTAGATACACCACGATACATCCATCTTTTGATGGGTCGAAAGCGTCAGATACAAAAGAGCTTTCGCCTGTGTCATTAGTAATCTGGCGAAGTGACAAATTCAGCTCAGCGGTTAATGACTGAAAATCTCTATGATTTGGTTCTATTTTCTTATATTCGAATTCCATACCTACCACATAATGCCAACTCAATCAGCA
>NZ_JBFRVX010001546.1:0-756 GCF_041475345.1 Vibrio sp. 10N.222.48.A3
GGAGCACTGCCCAGGCAGGTGTTTTGTGGAACCGCATTTCCAATACAAAACATTCATGGGGAGCAGTGCCGAGATAATAAAAGGATGCAGGACCTTTATTATCGGTTGAGCGGGCTGAATCCCGTTAACTGTCGCCATTTCTATATGGTGAAGAGCTTCTGAGGTTACTATTCTAATAATTCCTCTCTTTTTTGCTCTAAAACTCTCTTCGAAAAACATCGGACGTTGGATTACCCAACAGTAATTTTATTTTAGGAAATCGTGGGAGATATATCGTGAGTGCATCTAATGTAGCTGGTTCTTTTAATGTCGCTAAGTTTGGTGGAACAAGTGTTGCCAACTTTGAAGCAATGAGCCGTTGTGCTGCCATTATTGAAAACAACTCAAATACGAAATTGGTCGTGAGTAGCGCATGCTCTGGCGTGACTAACCTGCTTGTTGAGCTCGCGAATGGTGTTCAAGATAAAACTCGTCGCCAAAAACTAGTGACACAGTTAACCGACATTCATAATACGATTCTTGCTCAGCTAGCTGACCCAATTAACATTGAAAAAGATGTGCACTGTATTCTGGATGATATTGCGAGCGCTGCAGAAGCGGCATCATTCCAAGCCAGTACCAAACTCACCGATCACCTAGTGGCATGTGGCGAACTGATGTCGACACATATTCTGACTCAGATCATTCGTGAACGTGGGACACCCGCTGTTCGTTTTGATATCAGAGAAGTGATGCGCACCAATGATGACTTCGGTA
>NZ_JBFRVX010001547.1:0-833 GCF_041475345.1 Vibrio sp. 10N.222.48.A3
CATACACTGGAATAACATCGACAGAATGATCTTTCTCAAACTCTTCAACCAACAAGTTAACCGCATTCGTCATAGACGATGCAGCATAAACTCGTAGTTTTTCAGCAGCCAAAAGATAAGTAGAATTCAGTGCCGAAGCTAAGACGATAGTTAAAAGGATGACTCGTTTTTTCATTATTCTCATTTAATCTATTGTTCGTTTAAATTCTTGAGCTAACTTCTACGTTGCGGCCTAAGCTGGTAATTCAGGCCAAAGCAGGTCAAGGTTCAAGTGATCTTCGATGGCATCAGCGATTCGATTGATACCCAACTCTTTAAGCTGTTCATGGTCAATCGCTGTCACATCATTAGCACCTGCCCATTCGCAAATAAGCGACAATGCATCACTGTTATCGAATACGCCATGCAGGTAAGTACCAAAAATTGAGTTATCTTGATTCACAGCACCATCAACACTGCCAGATTCTAACTGAACAGGTAATACCGTTTCATTGACATCAGTCCTACCTACGTGGATTTCATACCCTTTTACTTGTGCAGTTTTGCCATCAAGTGTCATGGTTCCACACACATTGGTTAAAGTTTTCTGCTGTGTTAGTGTCGTTTCAGTATCAAGATACCCCAACCCTTCACTGCTTCCTGATTTCCCTTCAACGCCATCTGGGTCGTGGATGATATTCCCTAGCATCTGATAACCGCCACAAATACCCATCACTTTCCCGCCCAAGCGAAGATGACGCTGAATATCTTTATCCCAACCTTGCTGTTTTAGGTATTCCAAATCGGCTCTTACCGATTTTGTTCCCGGCAATACAATCAAATCAGCGTTGTTC
>NZ_JBFRVX010001548.1:0-854 GCF_041475345.1 Vibrio sp. 10N.222.48.A3
ATATATACCTATTATCATTTTAGAAAAATACAATAACGACACTCGTTGACTATTGATCAATCGTTATTATTGGTTGGTTTTTATCATCGATTGATAGGGTTGTTGATATTTGGATTTTTCCGGATTTAAATTAAGTGAATCGTAGTATGCATGTTGTTAAAAATAAACGTTATATAAGTTCAATAGAAGAACTGTATGAAATAATCGATTCGCTAATTGCTGAGTGTAGTGGACATCGTGGTTTAATTTATAACGTGTGTGATTATGAAAATAATAACCTGATGCCAAGCTTAGGTCGCTCAAATCGAAAGAATATTCGCCGTGTCGAACAAGAGCTTCTCTCGACCGTGAGAATTTATGGCGGGCATTCGTTGAATGCACACGAGATAAACGATTGGTTATTGATGTGTTTAGCCAAGAAACAGGGGTTTCCAACCCGTTTACTTGAGTGGACAGATAACCTGGTAAATGCGTTGTGGTCTGTGTGTCATAGCCAAAGCAAAGACTGTATCAATATTATTAAAGCCATTGATTATCATAAGGTTAGTGTTTTTAACTCACCCTGTGACTTCAATAAGACTCAGATATTCAATGTGGCTGATTGTGATCAGCAAGAGCCACGCAAGGACAAGTGGTATTCCATTCACCCATTTAAGGAAGGTGGCAATGATGCCATTCAGCCTTTGTACGATGAGAAAGAATATTCAAACGGTCTAGTGTCCGTTCATATTCTTCCATCAGCGAAAGTAAACCTGATAAAGGAATTAACCTCCATGAATGTTTTAAATGAACCGACAGAATATATTGAAGAGAAACTGGCTGATTTGAAAAATGAAGCCCATGTAGATAACAAT
>NZ_JBFRVX010001549.1:0-1169 GCF_041475345.1 Vibrio sp. 10N.222.48.A3
CAGATATCACCCCTTCTCTTCACCAGATCAATTACAGCCTGAAGAACCTTAAGAAATGGTTGAAGCCATCTCGCAGAAAAGCAGGCTTAATGCTGACACCCGCGAAGATCACGATTCATTATCAACCAGTTGGTGTTGTCGGTATCATTGTTCCTTGGAACTTCCCGGTGATGCTCTCTTTAGGTCCTCTCATCACGGCGCTGGCGGCAGGTAATACTGCAATGCTCAAGATGTCTGAGTTCACTCCAGTGACCAACCGAGTTTTAAAAGCTATGCTGGCCGAAGGCTTTAGTGAAGATCAAGTCGCGATTATCGAAGGCGAAGCTGACGTTTCCGCTAAATTTAGCCAGCTCCCGTTTGACCATATTCTATTTACTGGCTCGACCTCTGTGGGTAAGCACGTCATGAGAGCAGCAGCCGATAACTTAACGCCTGTAACCTTGGAATTGGGCGGCAAGTCTCCAACGATTATTGCTCCCGACTTTGATGTGGCTGACGCCGTTGAACGCATCCTGTTTGCAAAAAGCTTGAACGCTGGCCAGATTTGCGTGGCGCCCGATTACATCTTATTACCACGAGAAAAAGTCGACGCGTTCATCACAGCTTATAAGCTGTACTTCAAAAAGCTGTATAAAGCAGGCATTGAGAGCAAAGACTTAACTTCAGTGATCGATATGCGTCAATACAATCGTTTGAAGGGAGTGATTACAGATGCTCAATCTAAAGGCGCAGTTGTTCACACTGTCACCGAGCAAGCACAAGACGATGTGAACCACAGAATGACGCCACACCTTCTAACCGAAGTGAACGACGACATGCTCGCAATGCAAGAAGAGTTGTTTGGCCCCGTACTGCCTATCGTTCCTTATGATTCTATTGAAGAAGCGATCAGCTACATCACAACAAGAGAACGTCCGCTTGCTTTGTACCTGATGAGTCATGATAAGCAGACTCAAGATCTAATCTTATCGAGCACGCACTCTGGCGGCGTGTGTATTAATGATTCTTTGGTGCATGTGGCTGCAGAAGACGCGCCGTTCGGTGGTATAGGCCCTTCAGGCATGGGACACTACCATGGCATTGAAGGCTTTAAGACCTTTAGTCATGCTAAAACCGTTCTAAGTAGAGGTAAAATTAACTTCACCAAGTTAATGCACCCTCCTTACAAC
>NZ_JBFRVX010001550.1:0-588 GCF_041475345.1 Vibrio sp. 10N.222.48.A3
GTGGGCTATTTTCTCTACTGATTTTCGCGACGACTTATGTTGTAAAAATAAAGGGAAATACCAAGCTCGCTGAGCAAGCTTAATGGTGATTGTTTAAAATTTGTGGGTACGTACTGATTATTTATTTACGTATTGAGGATCGTTTAGCATGGAAAAGCCCGGTATTACTCCGGGCTAAGTAGTCATTTATGCGTCAATAGTTTTATTGCTCTATGAGGTCTGGAATCTCGTCAACGCCACTTTCTGCTATCGTTGGAGCCCCTTTAACAGTAACACCATCGCAACTAACGTAAACTTTTCCATTTCTTCTTACTTGAGTACATTCTTCCGGAATCACTTCCTTTTCAACGGTTTCAGTAACGGTTTCTGTTACTGTTTTTATAATTGGTTCTTCTGTAACCAATCTAAATAAGTAGTAAAGTCCTAAACTAGCAGCTATGAAAATTGCTAGGAGTAAAATAGCCAGAAAGGCTACTTTTAGCCAACGTAGCGCTTTGTCTACTCTGCTGTTCCAATTGTTATTGTTGCTATCTTGTTGAGCTTTTGATTCAGCAGCAATTGCTTTTGCGTTTGCTTGCGCTGCACGGT